>NZ_DAIPZF010000046.1:0-23413 GCF_036782355.1 Cypionkella sp. | reverse complement strand
GCCCTCGCAGCAACCGTCTTGTTCTGGCTTTGATGATCAATGAGTCTGGAACCTAAAGCGAGTGGGTTTAGAAATGATGTAGACGCCGCCGTGTAAAATGCGTCTCAGACGAAAGACGCGACAGGCCTTGGCAATTAGACGCGCGGTCGCACCGGCCTTCACAATATAATGGCAACAGCGCCACTAGACTGTAAAATATCATTATCATCGACATTTATGTGATTTGGCTGGGGCGGGAGGGATCGAACCTCCGTATGTCGGTACCAAAAACCGATGCCTTACCGCTTGGCGACGCCCCAACTTCGGCGGTATTTAGCGAAGCCATTCGGGGGGTGCAAGGGGGTTTTTGCGAAAATCTTCATGTGGTTGTCAAACAACGGCTTTCTGGCTTAGGAAGGGCTATGAAACAGGTAGATGTCATCGTTATCGGAGCGGGTGCAGCGGGGCTTTTTGCCGCGATTGAGGCCGCGCGCCGGGGTCGGCGGGTCTTGGTGGTGGATCATGCCAAGGCCGCGGGCGAGAAGATTCGGATCTCGGGCGGGGGGCGATGCAATTTCACCAATCTGGGCATCGCGCCGGATCGGTTTTTGTCGCAGAACCCGCGTTTCGCGCTTTCGGCCTTAAAGCGTTATACCCAATGGGATTTTATTGCGCGGATTGATGCGGCGGGCATTGCTTGGCATGAGAAGACGCTGGGTCAGCTGTTTTGCGACGGCTCGGCACGCCAGATTGTCGAGATGCTGTTGCGAGATTTGGCCGAGGCGGGGGGCGAGCTGTGGCTTGACTGTGCGGTTACGGGGGTCGCCCGCGCGGGGGAGGGCTTTTCAATTGATCTTAGCCGTGGCCAAGTGCAGGCGGCTTCGGTGGTTGTGGCCTCGGGTGGCAAGTCCATTCCGAAAATGGGCGCGACGGGGCTTGGCTATCAGATCGCCACGCAATTCGGGCTGGGGCTGATCGAGACGCGGCCCGGTTTGGTGCCGCTGACTTTTTCGGCGCAGGAGTTGGAGTGGATGGTGCCGCTGGCAGGGCTTGCCACGCAAGCTCGGGTCGGTTGCGGGCGCGCGGGCTTTGACGAGGCGGTGCTGTTCACCCATCGTGGGCTGTCGGGGCCTGCGGTGCTGCAAATCTCGAACTATTGGCGCGAGGGCGAGGCCTTGCAGGTCAATCTTGCGCCGCAGTTGGATGTGCTGGCGGTGCTGGGGCAGGCCAAGCAAGAGGCCGGGCGCAGCGCGTTGCGCACGGCTTTGGGCAAGTTCCTGCCCGAGAAATTGGCGCGCCATCTAGAGGCGGTTGCGGGGATCTTGCAGCCGATGGCCGAAATCTCAAGGGCCGAGCTGGCGCGGGTGGCGGGCTTGGTGCAGGCGTGGCGCTTGGTGCCGGTGGGGTCCGAAGGCTACCGCACCGCCGAGGTGACGCTGGGCGGCGTTGACACGGCCGATTTGGACAGCCGTACGATGATGGCAAAAGCGGTGCCGGGGCTTTATTTCATTGGCGAAGTCGTCGATGTCACCGGCTGGCTTGGCGGCTATAACTTTCAATGGGCGTGGTCGTCGGGCTGGGCTGCGGGGCAGGTGGCCTAGGCGCGCAGCGGCTCGGCCTTGGCAAGACGGTCAAAAGCCATCAGGCTGGCAATCAGCGCCGGCATCTGCGCCAGAGCAATCATATTCGGCCCATCTGACGGCGCTTGATCGGGGTCTTCATGCGTCTCGATAAACACGCCAGCGACGCCAAGGGCTACTGCCGCGCGCGCCATCACCGGCGCAAATTCGCGCTGCCCACCCGAAGAGGTGCCATTGCCGCCGGGCTGTTGAACCGAATGGGTGGCATCCATAATCACCGGATAGCCCGTGCGCGCCATGATCGGCAGCGCGCGCATATCGGCGACAAGGGTGTTATAGCCAAAACTGGTGCCGCGTTCGGTCAACAAGATCTTGTCATTGCCGGTTGAGGCGACCTTTTCGGCGACATTCTGCATATCCCAAGGTGCCAGAAATTGACCCTTTTTGATATTGACCACAGCACCCGTCTGCCCTGCGGTTAGCAAAAGATCGGTCTGGCGGCACAAAAACGCCGGGATTTGGATGACATCGACGACGCTTGCCGCCTCGCGCGCTTGGCCTGCGTCATGCACATCGGTCAGCACCGGAATCCCAGTGGCGCGAATGCTTTGCAAAACCTTCAGCCCCGCCTCGATCCCGAGGCCGCGCCGGCCCGAGAGCGACGAGCGATTGGCCTTATCGTAGCTGGCCTTAAACACAAACTGCGCACCGGCTTGCGCGCAGGCCTCTGCCATCACCCCCGCAATCATCTGCGCGTGATCCAGGCTTTCCAACTGACACGGCCCCGAGATCACCAACAGCGGGCAATCGTTGCCCACGGTTAGCCCAGAAATTGCGACGCGGTTGTTCATACTATGCGGTAACCTGTTCATGAAGGATTGCGACTGTCATCGAGATCATAAGGTATATCCCAATGAAGATCAGCATCACCACCAGAGTATTTTCAAAAGCCAAGGGATAGGTTGGCTCGTCTGGTGCGATCGGGCTGACCGCAAGCGAGAGATAACGGGTCTGCCGGTTCGCCTCGTTGCGGGCGGCTTCCATCGCCGTCAGCGCGGTTGACAGCAGGATCTGACGCGTGCCGACATCGGATTGCGCGATCAACAGCTCGGATTGCACCCGCGCCAAGGATTGTCCGGTGGCCGAACTTTCGGTCAGCTTGCTGCGCAGCTGCGCGATCTGATCTTCCAAAGTGACGATGCGGCGCTTGATCGGATCCATCCGCGCCCTGTTGGGGTTGGCGTTTGATTCCATCTGCGCGATCGACAGCTGCTCCAGCGTCAGCTGGCTTTCCAAAGACCCAATCTGGCTGCTGACAAGGCCAATCTCGGTCTCGGAGGAGACGATCTTGTTCTTCTCTTGCAGATCAATCACCTTCATATTAGCTTCCGTGAGCTTTTTCTCAGCATCCTGATAAGCTTCTAGTGCGCCTTTCATCTGATCGCCGCGCAGGCGGGCGGTCAGTTGATCGACCTGCTCCTCGGCATAGCCGATCAGCGCCTTGGAGAATTTCACCGCCGTCTGCGGATTTGCGGCAATCACCTCCATCTTGATCAGACCCTCGGTCGGATCATAGGAAATCTTCACATTGCGGCGATAAAGCTTGTAAAGCGCGGTGTTCGAGGCCCCGGGTTCGATGCGCTGAATGGGATCAATCGTGGGGTCTGAAAAATGCGCGCGAAAGCCGATATCGGCATCCAACCGCTGCATCGCGTCTTGGCTTTGCAAATAGCCCTGAACCGCAATCGAATCCTGCGAGGTGGCAAAAGCGGAGCCCTTAATCAGGCTGCCAAGGCCGGTCGAGGAGGATTCGGCCTGTTGGATCACGAATTCGGTATGCGAGGCATATAACGGCGTGGCGATGGTGTAATAGTAAAAGCCTGCAAGCAGCGTCGGCAGCCCGACAAAGACAAAAAGCCGCGCCATCAGCAGTAGCGATTTGCGTTTGCGCCGCGCCACAATATCACGCTGGATGCGCGCGACTTCGGCAATATGGGCCTGTTCGGCGGCCAATTCAGCAGAAGGCACCTGCACAGGCTTGATAGTTTGTGGCAGCTGAATGCCATCGCCGCCCGGTGTCAGGGTCAGCGCCCGCGATTCAGGCGGCAAGGGAGGCGCGCCATTGCCGGCAGCGGCAACCAACTCTAGCACCGAATTTGTTTGGAACGGATCAATGCCTGCATTGCGCAACAGCCGCACCGCATCGAAATCCGAGGTTGCGGGCAGGCCGTGCTTTTGCGCCAAGCGTCGCGCCATGCGCAATTGTCGCCCCGTTAGCCCCTCTTGCCGGATCGCGTCAATCTGGGCAGGGGCGGATTGCTCGGTCGCCGCAGTCGCAGCAGGGGCGGCGGTGGGAAAGCGCATGCCGGCAAAACCGTCGCTGTCTGCATCGGGGAAAAAGGCGCGATCACCGATAACCGTGGCGGCGGGCGCAGCGACGACAGGCTCTGGCTGCGGCGGCTGTGGCAGCGGATCAGGGCGACGGGTGCGGAATCGGGTTACTTTAAGCTTCGTAGTCATACAACCGCTTCGCTTCTTCTAGGGTTTCGAATTTATAAAGCTGACCATTGCGCAGGACCGCCGCCGAGCGGCAGAATTTCTCAAGCGTCGAGGCCTGATGCGAGACCATGACCACAGTGGCATTCTTAAGCCGCTGCCGCAGCACCTCGCCCGCTTTGCGGTTGAACTCGACATCGGTCGAATTGGGCATGCCCTCGTCGATCAGATAAATGTCAAATTCCAAGGCCAGCATCAGCGTAAAGGAAAACCGCGCCCGCATGCCCGCAGAATAGGTGCCCAAGGGCATATCGAAATATTCGCCGATATTGGACAGCCAGCGGCAAAAGCTTTCGATATAGTCAGGGTCCAGCGCGTAAAGTCGCGCGATATAACGCGCGTTTTCCTTGGCGCTGTGTCTGCCAACCATGCCGCCCATAAACCCAAGCGGAAAGGAAATCCGCGAGGTGCGAATAACCCGCCCCTCATCGGGTTTCTCAAGCCCGGCCATCATATTGATGATCGTGGTCTTGCCGGTGCCATTCTTGGCCAGAATGCCCAGCGAATTGCCAACCTCGACAGAGAAGGACGCCCGGTCAAGAATCACCTTGCGCGATTTACCTGTCCAAAAGGACTTACTGACGTTTTCAAAGGCGATCATGGCTGCCCTATGGGCCTGCCTCCTGCTTGGATTTCATGGGCTTAGGCCCAGCTTATGGCTTTTGAGTTAAGGCGCAGTCACTGCATCCTGATTGAGATAAAATTGTATAATTCCAGTTTAAGGCAGCATTATGTCGCCATCCTCACCGATCTCGCAAGCCCAGAGCTTGCGGCGCGGTGTAAGACGGCTTGGACGAGCGTAAATGTGTTGGGGGGGCAGGCGCGCTTTGGCGCCGCAAACTCTTTGGACTGCGGCGCCATCTGCGGTAGGGTCAGGGCAGGCGTTAAGCCTTTTGACGGCTTATCTGGTCACTTTACTTGAAAGCGCAGCCCGATTTTACGCCAAAAGCCTTGAACACCAAGGCGGCAGGGCAAAATCCTGTGATCGCAGACTGCGCGAGGTTAGCGCCGATGAACAGCGTAAACCAGTAGAACAGCGGCGAGACCCAAAGGGTCAGCGCAACCGAAAGAAAGATCATAAGGCCTGCGAACAGCAGAACAGAGCGGTCGAGTGTCATAAGAGTTTCCTTTGTTGGGCCAAAAGCGCCAAGGGGCGATTGACATTACATGCACAAATATGAATATAATACATCGAGCACTCCAAGGAAAGGCCTCTTTATGCGTTCGCTGACTGTTTTCCCGCTGCTGGTCGCATTTGCCGCACCAGCTTTTGCCGAGCCGATGACGCTTGCGCCGCTGCAAGTGACCGACTGGAAAGCGGTCTATGGCCGGATCGAGGCGCGCGACCGCATTCCGGCGCGGGCGCGGCTGGGCGGCACTTTGGTGGCCTTGGATGTGTCCGAGGGCGACAACGTCACCGCGGGGCAGGTGCTGGCGCGCATCGTTGACGAAAAGCTGGCGTTTCAGCTTTCGGCGATGGATGCGCAGCTGCAAGCGGTCAGTGCGCAGCGTGATAATGCGCAGGTCGAGCTGAAGCGCGGTGAAGATCTGCTAAAGCAAGGCGTGACCACGGTGCAGCGGCTGGATGGTTTGCGCACGCAGGTTGATGTGCTGGACGGGCAAATCGCCTCGATCAGCGCGCAGCGGCGGGTGATTGAACAACAGGCCGCCGAAGGCTCGGTTCTGGCACCGATTGCGGGGCGGGTGTTGCAGGTGCCAGCCGCCAAGGGCGCGGTGGTGATGGCGGGCGAGACAGTGGCAAACCTTGGCGGCGGCGGGATTTTCCTGCGCCTTGCCGTGCCAGAGCGGCACGCGGCCGGGCTGCACGAGGGCGACAGCATTCAGATCGAATCTGCCACCGGCGCGCAAAGCGGCACTTTGGTGCGGATCTATCCGCTGATCGAGAATGGCCGTGTGGTGGCCGATGTCGAGGTCGACGGGCTGCCTGATGCCTTTGTCGATGCGCGGGTTTTGGTGCGTCTGCCGGTTGGCACGCATGAGGCTTTGATGGTGCCAGTGACGGCGCTGACAACCACCGCTGGTTTAGATTATATCAGCGCAAACAATGCGATGCGCGTCGTTGTTCCCGGATCACATGAGGTTATCGGCGGGGTCGAGATGGTGGAAATCCTTTCGGGTTTGCAAGCCGGTGATGTGATCGAAACCGATGGAGCCAAGCATGAGTAAGCGCGGCCCCTTGGGCATAGCAGGCGGTTTGACGCGGGCCTTTATCGGCTCGGCGCTGACGCCTTTGTTCATTCTGGCGGCGGTGGCCGCAGGGTCTGTGGCGCTGGTGTCTTTGCCGCGCGAAGAAGAGCCGCAAATCTCGGTGCCTTTGGTCGATATCCATGTGCAGGCGCAGGGCTTGAAGGCGGAAGATGCCGTCAAGCTTGTGACCGAACCCTTGGAGATTATTGTCAAAGGTATCAACGGCGTCGAGCATGTCTACAGCTCGACCCGTGATGACGCAGCAATGGTAACCGCGCGGTTTTTGGTGGGCACCTCGTCTGATGCAGCGGTGCTGCGGGTGCATGACAAGCTGATGGCCAATTCCGACCGCATCCCCTTGGGCATCCCCGAGCCATTGGTGGTGGGGCGCGGTATTGACGATGTGGCGATCCTGACCCTGACGCTTTCGGGCGAAGGTGTGGGGGCCAATGCGCTGACCCGGCTTGCGCGCAATTTGCAGACCGAAGTCGCCAAGACCGATAACGTCGGCATCACCTATCTGGTGGGCGATACCATGGATGCGATCCGCATCGCGCCAGACCCGGAACGGTTGGCGCTTTACGGTGTGACGCTGCAACAGCTTGCGGGCAAAGTCTCGCAGGCCAATCGCACCCTGAACACCGGCAAACTGCGCGACGGCGGCCAGCAGATTGATCTGGTGGCAGGCCAAACCCTGACGGCACCCGCCGAGATTGCGGGCCTGTTGCTGACCACGCGGGACGGGCGGCCCGTCTATGTGGCCGATGTGGCGCAGGTGTCTTATGTGCCTGATACCACGGAACATATCGTCGCCAATATCAGCCGTAACGCTGACGGCAGCCTGACCCGCGCGCCTGCGGTGACGCTGGCGATTGCCAAACGGGCAGGGGCGAATGCCGTGGTTGTGGCCGAAGAGGTGCTGCACCGCGTCGAGGCGTTGGAAGGCAAGCTGATCCCCGAAGGCGTGCATGTCACCATCACCCGCGATTATGGCGACTCGGCCAATGAAAAGGCCAACGAGCTGTTGTTCCACCTTGGCCTTGCCACAGTGTCGATCATTGCCTTGGTATGGCTGGCCATCGGCTGGCGCGAGGCGATTGTGGTGGCCGTGGTTATTCCGGTGACCATTCTGCTGACGCTGTTTGCGGCTTGGATCATGGGCTATACCCTGAACCGCGTCAGCCTGTTTGCGCTGATCTTCTCGATCGGGATCTTGGTGGATGACGCGATTGTGGTGATTGAAAACATCGCGCGGCATTGGGGGATGCGCGATGGGCGCTCGCGCATTGACGGCGCGGTTGACGCGGTGGCCGAGGTCGGCAATCCGACGATTGTGGCGACCTTGACCGTGGTTGCGGCCCTGCTGCCGATGCTGTTTGTCTCGGGTCTGATGGGGCCTTACATGAGCCCGATTCCGGCCAATGCTTCGGCTGCGATGATCTTTTCCTTCTTTGTGGCGGTGATCATCACGCCTTGGCTGATGGTCAAAGTCGCAGGGCGCGCCGATATGTCAGCCCATGGCGGCGATGACAGCCACGGCGGCCATCATGGCGGCCTCCTCGAGCGCAGCTTTAACGCCGTTGCGCGGCCCTTGCTGGCCACCAAGCGCCGCAGCTTGACGTTTTTGCTGGTGACGGCTGCGCTGTCCTTTGGCTCGCTTGGCCTGCTTTATACCAAGGATGTGACGGTTAAGCTGCTGCCTTTCGACAATAAATCCGAGCTTTCGGTGATGATTGATCTGCCCGAAGGCGCTTCGGTTCAGGCGACCGACCGGGTGGCGCAAGATGTGGCCAAAGTGGTGATGCAGATGCCCGAGGTGACCTCGGTGCAGACCCATGCCGGCACACCTGCGCCATTTAACTTCAACGGTTTGGTGCGGCATTACTATCTGCGCGCCGAACCGCAGCTGGGCGAAGTCTCGATCAACCTGACGCCAAAGGGCGAGCGCTCGCGCGCAAGCCATGACATCGCACTGGACATCCGCGCGCGGATTGCAGCGCTTGACCTGCCCGAAGGCACCAGCCTGAAAACCGTCGAGCCACCTCCGGGCCCGCCGGTGATCTCGACGCTTTTGGCCGAGGTTTATGGCCCCACCGCCGAGGCGCGGCGCGAAACTGCCGCCAAGATCCGGCAGGCGTTTAACTCGGTGCCCTTTATTGTCGATGTCGATGACAGCTACGGCACCCAAGCGCGGCGTCTGCGTGCCAAGATTTCGGCCGATGATCTGGAATTCTTTGGCGTGCAGGAAAGCGATGTCTTTGACACTTTGGCGATTTTGAACGGCGGCCAAGTGGTGGGCTATTCGCATCGCGGCGAGGGGCGCGACCCGATTGCGCTGCAAATTGCCCGCGACAAAGGCGATAGGGTGATGGACGAACGCTTTTTGACCACACCCATTCCGGCCAATGTTTTGCCCGGCGCCAAGGGCGTGGTTGAACTTGGTGATGTGGTGAATATCAGCGCCGAGAAAAGCTCGTTTCCGGTGTTTCGTCACAATGGCCGCGACGCCGAGATGGTGACGGGCGAGCTTGCCGGTGCATTTGAAGCCCCGCTTTACGGCATGCTTGCAGTGCAGGCCGCCCTTGACAAGATGGACTGGCCCGAGGGCGGCAAGCCGGTGATTTCGATGCATGGTCAGCCCAGCGATGAAAGCACGCCCACATTGCTGTGGGATGGCGAATGGGAGGTCACTTATGTCACCTTCCGCGACATGGGGGCGGCCTTTGGCATCGCGCTGTTGGGGATCTATATCCTTGTGGTGGCGCAGTTTGGCTCGTTCCGCCTGCCACTGGTGATCTTGACCCCGATTCCGCTGACCTTTTTGGGCATCATGCTGGGGCATTGGATCTTTGGCGCGCCGTTCTCGGCCACCTCGATGATCGGCTTTATCGCGCTGGCGGGGATTATCGTGCGCAACTCGATCCTGCTGGTGGATTTCATCCGCTCGAGCGGCACCGGCCTAACCACGGTTGATGTGCTGATTGAAGCCGGTGCGATCCGCTTTAAGCCGATCTTGCTGACAGCGATTGCGGCGATGATCGGGGCGGTGGTGATCTTGTCTGACCCGATTTTCCAAGGTCTGGCGATTTCGCTGCTGTTTGGTCTGCTGTCGTCAACACTGCTGACCGTCTTGGTGATTCCCGCGATTTATCGGGTGTTCAAAACCTAAAAAACCAAGCTGCGACAATGATGTATCGGGCCTGGCTCAATATATCATTGTCATATGCGAATTTGTGTATACGATAGCACTCAATGAATTGGCCTAAGGCGGCAAAAGGGAGGAAAATATGGCACATATCGTTGTTTTGGGGGCAGGGCTTGGCGGCTCTATTATGGCTTACGAGCTGGCAGATGAGATCGGCAAGGGCGACACCATCACCGTGGTGACCAAAGATCCGACCTATCACTTTGTGCCCTCGAACCCTTGGGTGGCGGTGGGCTGGCGCGAGCGCGATGACATCACCATCGACTTGGCGCCCACGATGAAGAAAAAGGGCATCAAGTTTGTCACCACGGCGGCGCAAAGGCTGCACCCCGAAGAAAACCGTCTGGAACTGATCGACGGCACCTCGATCAGCTATGATTACATCGTCATCGCCACCGGCCCCGAGCTTGCCTTTGACGAGATCGAAGGTCTTGGCCCGCATGGCGGCTTTACCCAATCGGTTTGCCACATCGACCACGCCTTGCAAGCCAAGGTGGTGTTTGAAGAGCTGATGAAAAACCCAGGCCCGGTGATCATCGGTGCTGTGCAAGGCGCGTCTTGCTATGGTCCCGCCTACGAGTTTTGCTTCATTCTGGAAACCGCCCTGCGCAAGGCCAAGATCCGCGACCAAGTGCCGATCACCTTTGTCACCTCCGAGCCCTATGTCGGGCATCTGGGGCTGGACGGGGTTGGCGACACCAAAGGCCTGCTGGAATCCGAGATGCGCAACAAGCACATTAAATGGATGACCTCGACCAAGGTGAAAAAGGTCGAAGACGGCCAGATGACGGTGGAAGAGATCAACGACGATGGCAGCAGCAAGGGCGAAAAGGTCTTGCCCTTTGCATTCTCGATGATGCTGCCGGCCTTCCGCGGCATCAAACCGGTTTCGGGGATCGAAGGGCTGTCGAACCCGCGCGGCTTTACCATTGTCGATCAGCACCAGCAAAACCCCAAGTTCAAGAACATCTTCGCGGTGGGCGTTTGCGTGGCGATCCCGCCGATGGCGCCAACGCCCGTGCCTTGTGGCGTGCCAAAAACCGGCTTTATGATCGAATCCATGGTCACCGCCACCGCCCATAACATCGGTCAGATGCTGCGCGGCGAAGAGCCCAGCAACGTCGGCACCTGGAACGCCGTCTGCTTGGCCGACTTTGGCGACAGCGGCATCGCTTTCGTCGCCCAGCCACAGATTCCACCGCGCAACGTCAATTGGTCCTCGCAGGGGCGTTGGGTGCATTTGGCCAAGATCGGCTTTGAGAAGTATTTCATGCGCAAGATCAAAAAGGGCACCTCGGAACCCTTCTATGAAAAGATCGGCATGAGCATGCTTGGCATCAACAAACTCAAGGCCGTGAAAAAGGGCTAAGGCTTGCAAGACGGCCCGCAGCGGGCTACCCAGTCGCGAAAACAGGGAGAGCGCTGTGACCGAGCTTGATACCGCCTATGATTTGATGGCCGGTGGCGATGAAGCTGCCGGCCTTCGCTTTTACCGCGCCCTGGCGGATGCCACCTTGTTCATCGTGCTAGAGCGTGAGGCCGAGGGCGAGGTGATCGCGCCGCGGGTGTTTGATCTGGAGTCGGGGCCAGTGATTTTGGCCTTTGACAGCGAAGAGCGGCTGGCGAGCCTTGGGCCTGACCCTGTGCCCTATGCCGCCTTGCCGGGGCGGATCGTGGCGCAGCAAATGCTGGGGCAGGGGCTGTCTTTGGGTCTGAACCTTGGCACGGGCGCCGGGGCCGAGACGCTGTTGCCGCCAGAAGCGTTGGAATGGTTGGTGCAGATGCTGGGCAGCGCGCCTGCCAACCTCGAGGCGCAGGCGCAAGAGTTTCGCGCGCCGAAATCAGTGCCACAGATGTTGATCACAGCGCTTGAACGCACGATCACCGGTGCTGCGGGCTTGGCTGCGGCCGCGCTTTTGGCCGAGGTCCGCTATACCGACGGCACGCAGGGCCATATCTTTGCCTTTGTGAACGCAGATCCCTTTGCCCAAGCCGCACTTGCCCGCTCGGTCGCCGAGGCGCTGGCGTTTTCGGGCATGGATGCCGCAGCGCTTGACGTCACCTTTTTGCAAGACAGTGACAAGGCCACCGCAAAGCTCTTGCAGGTGGCACGGCTGTTTGAAGTGCCCGAACCGGTGATCGAGCAGCCTGTACAGCGCCCGGCCCCCGGCATGGACCCTTTGGCGCCGCCAAAGCTGCGCTAAATAAGTGGGGGTATAATAATACCTCAAACGCATGCCTTTGTTTTAAAACGTTTTTATGTTTCAATCCCATATTGACCTGCGCCCGCTCTTACGCGATAAGCCCCCATCCGTAATGCGAGATTTACCTCTCGCCCTCTTTACTCATAGGTTGAATATGAAAACCTTCTCCGCTACTCCGGCGGACATCGACAAAAAGTGGATCCTGATCGACGCCGAAGGCATCGTTCTGGGTCGCTTGGCTTCGATCGTCGCCAACATCCTGCGCGGCAAAAACAAGCCGACCTTCACCCCCCACATGGACATGGGTGATAATGTTATCATCATCAACGCCGACAAGGTGCAGATGACGGGCAACAAGCGCAACGACAAGATCTACTACTGGCACACCGGCCACCCGGGCGGCATCAAGCAGCGCACCGCGCGTCAAGTGCTGGAAGGTGCGCATCCCGAGCGTGTCGTGATCAAAGCTGTCGAGCGTATGATCACCCGCAACCGTCTGGGCCGCGTCCAGATGACCAACCTGCGCGTTTACGCCGGCGTTGAGCATCCGCATGAAGCGCAGCAGCCCACCGTTCTGGACCTTGCGGCCCTGAACCCGAAAAACACCCGGAGCGCATAATCATGTCCGATATCAAATCTCTTGACGATCTGAAATCGGCTGTTGGCGCAGCAGCTCCTGCTGCTCCGGCTGCCATCGTTCGGGTCGCTGTTCGCGACAGCCTTGGCCGCGCTTATGCGACGGGCAAGCGTAAAAACGCTGTTGCTCGCGTCTGGATCAAGCCAGGTTCCGGCAAGGTTATCGTCAACGGCAAGGAAATGGCGGTTTATTTCGCTCGTCCCGTGTTGCAGATGATCCTGCGTCAGCCTTTCACCGTTGCTGGCGTTGAAGGCCAGTTCGACGTGATGGCAACGGTTGCTGGTGGCGGTCTGTCCGGCCAAGCTGGCGCTGTAAAGCATGGTGTGTCGAAAGCTTTGCAGCTTTACGAACCCTCCTTGCGTGGCGCTTTGAAAGCCGCAGGCTTCCTGACCCGCGACAGCCGCGTGGTCGAGCGTAAGAAATACGGCAAAGCGAAAGCACGCCGGTCGTTCCAGTTCTCAAAGCGCTAAGCTTTTCTGGATACGGTTACAAAGGCCCGCGGGAAACCGCGGGTCTTTTGCGTTCTGTTTAGGCGCGCCAGAATGGCTTTTCGGCTTCGCAGGCTGCTGCCGCAGGATCAAGGCCGATGTCGCGCATCCGCTCGGGTGCCAGCCCAGCCAAATGCTTTCGGCTGCGATGGCGCAACTCCCAGGCCGTCACGGTCAATGCAAGCGTCACGGCCAGACGCGACAGCGGCGGCAGCTGGCGGGCAGAGAGGGCGTAGGCTTCACTCAGGGACATTGTTTTTCCAATTGTGTTGATACAAGTTGCGTTAAAATGCATCTTGGCTATACAATTCGCGCAGCTCCGTCGCTAGAGGAACATTGTCATGCACACAATATGGCTGCCAAAGCTGCAAGAGGATGGTGGGCCGAAATATCTCGCGTTGACCCGCGCCCTGCGTGATGCGATCCGCGCCGGCGATCTGCCGCAGGGCACGCAATTGCCCACCGTGCGGGATCTGGCGTTTCGGCTTGGGGTGACGCCGGGCACGGTGTCGCGCGCCTATCAGATCACCACGCAAGAGGGCCTGCTCGAGGCGACTGTTGGCCGCGGCACCTTTGTCGCGGCACGCTCGCCGCGTTTGGGGCCGACCGAACCGTTGTTTCAGGACCGCTATGCCGCACTGTCGCTGGGGCGGATCGATATGCGCTCTCCCTCGCTGCCTGATGTCGGACAGGTTGCGGCTTTGCAAGCCGCGATGGCGCGGATATCAACCGAAATAGGCCGCGATTGGATTGATTATACTTATCAATCCGACGAGGCCGAACTGCGCCACTTGGTGGTCGATTGGTTGAAATTGCGGGTTTTGGGGCCGATTTTAGCCGAAGATATCATGTTGACCCATGGCGGGCAAAGCGGCATCGGGCTGATCTTTGATTGTTGTCTGCGCGGGGATCGCCCCGTCGTGCTGATCGAAGATCTGGCCTATCCGGGCTTTCGCTATGCCGCCCGCGCCGCCCGCGCCGAGGTGGTGGGGATCGCGCTGGATGAACAAGGCATCTGCCCTGATGCGCTAGAGGTGGCCTGTAGGCACTATGGCGCGCAGGTTTTATGCCTAACACCGGTGGCGCAAAACCCCACCACCGCGCGGATGTCGCCCGAGCGGATGGCGCAAGTGGTTGCCATTGCGCGCCGCTATGATCTGCAAATCATCGAGGATGAATGCTATAGCTATGTCGAGGCCGAAAGTCCGGCGCTGCGGGCCTTGGCCCCCGAGCGGGTCTGGCACGCGGGCAGCCTGTCCAAGACCATCTCGGCGGCGTTGCGCTTTGGCTATGTGGTCTGCCCAACTGGCATGGGCGAGGCGGGTAGGCTGGCCGCACAGCATCGGTTTTTCGCCCTGTCTCGTCCAGTTTCGGCGCTGGTGACCGATCTGTTTCGCTCTGGCGCTGCGGCGGATTTGCGCGGAAAGGTGCAGGCCGAATTCTCGGAACGCTTGCAGGTCATGGTCAACCGGCTGGGGGCTTTCGATCTGTCCTGGCAGGTTGGCATCCCCTTTGCCTGGCTGAAATTGCCTTTAGGCTGGCGGACTTATGGCTTTATGCGCCTTGCCGAAGAACGCGGTGTCTTGCTGCGCGCGGCGGATCAATATGCGATGATCGACGGGCGTGCGCCGCATGCGGTGCGGCTGGCGATTCCCGCCCATATCGCGCGGCAAGAGTATGAGGCGGGGCTGGCCGAGCTCGCCTATCTGCTGCCGCGCCCGCCAAGTGACATGGCGGTCTGACCTGTGGCATCGCTGCCGCGCTCTGTCGCAATTTTGAAACAGAAGATTGACCAAAGCTGTGGCTTTGGCCGATGCTGGCAGCAGCAGAACAAAAACAAGGACCCTAACATGGGATATCAGGCAGGCTTTCATGGCCCCATTGGCCGTACAGATTTTCTGGGGCTGCGCACTTCGCGGCAGGGATCGACCGAGATTGTTTATGACGACGGCGCAAACCAACGGTTGATCTGGCGGGTTGCGGGTGAATTTGGTGAGGTGATCTTGTCGGATGTGCTGCAAGCCGCGGTCGCCGCCCAACGCGTTCTGCCAACACTTTTCGAAGAGCTTAAAAAACGGGCGATCCAAATTGACCGTATCGGTGCCTAGGCAGGGCTGACGTCCACCGATCCTTCCCGCGCGAAATGATGGTTTAAGGCTTGCGCCTTTGCCAAGCATTGGCTTAGTTTGATCAAAAGCGCAGACCGCATCAAACAGGGTGCGCAAGGGGGGATGGCGGTGAAAATCACCAGAAAACAACGCTTTCGTGGATCAGAGGCCGCCAACGGTCTGGCGATGATCAGCCCCACGGCCTTTTATGCGATCTTGCTGTTGGCCGCACCTTTGGCGATGATATTTCTGTATAGCTTTTGGACGGATGGCTATCTGACCATCATTCACCAATTCCAGCTGTGCAATTATTATGGCCCCTGCGCTTCTTATAAAGAGGTCGATGGCATTTTGCAGCCGACCCAAGAATATTTGGGCGCTTGGTCTGATCCTTTGACCCGCACACTGATGCTGCGCTCGCTTTATGTGTCTTTGACGGTTACGGCGGTGACGGTGATTTTGGCTTTCCCGGTCGCCTACTTCGTCAGCTTTTATGTCGAGGCCTCCAGAAAATCGCTCTGGCTGTTTTTGATTACCATTCCGTTTTGGACCTCTTATCTGATCCGCGTTTTTCTGTGGAAGGTCATTATTGGCTATAATGGCGTGATTAATACTGGGCTTTTGGAGCTGGGGCTCATTTCCGAACCGCTAAGCATCAACTACAGTATCAACGCGGTGATTATTACGCTGGCCCATGCCTATGCGCCCTTTGCGATTTTACCGATCTTTGTGGCCTTAGA
The DNA here is from genome assembly GCF_036782355.1 of Cypionkella sp. Taxonomy (NCBI): domain Bacteria; kingdom Pseudomonadati; phylum Pseudomonadota; class Alphaproteobacteria; order Rhodobacterales; family Paracoccaceae; genus Cypionkella; species Cypionkella sp. The sequence goes on along the minus strand of NZ_DAIPZF010000046.1, from coordinate 7,708 downwards.
GAAAATCGACCGCTCGTTTTTAGAGGCAGGGCGAGATCTGGGCGAAAGCCCCTTTATGACATTTATTCGCGTCACCCTGCCTTTGGCGATGCCTGGGGTAATCTCAGCAGTTTTGATCGTGTTTATTCCAACCATTGGCGATTATGTGACGCCTTTGTTGGTTGGGGGGCCAGAGGGTAAAATGGTGGCCAATATGATCGAACTGAGCTTTAAAAAGCTCGACAATTATCCGCGCGGGGCGGCTATTGCGATTTCTTCTATGGCGATGGTGCTTGGCGTCAGCTTGCTGTTCTTATTCCTGAACAGACGGTTCTTGAAGGGAAATAAAGCATGAAGGGCGGTTGGTTCAAAAGCTACACCATTGTTTATTTGGTGTTTTTATACGCGCCAATCCTGTTGTTGCCGCTGTTTGCCTTTAACAATGCTACCACAGTTGCCTTCCCGCTCGAGGGTTTTACCACCAAATGGTTTGGCCAATTATGGACCGAACCTGCGCTACACAAGGCACTTAAAAACTCGCTAATAATCGCTGTGTCCTCGGCGGTCATTTCGACCATGCTGGGTATTTTTGCCGCCCGCGCTTCGACGCGCTACCGCTTTCCGTTCAAAGCGCCGCTGATGGGGCTGATCATGCTGCCTTTGGTGTTGCCCGAAGTGATTGTGGCTGTCGCACTTTTGGCTGTGCTCTTGGGTCTTGGTGTCAGCCTGTCGATTTTTACGGTAATCTTGGGCCATGTTTTGGTTTGCACGCCCTTTGCGATTGCCATTCTGTCTTCAGCCTTTCAAAGCTTGGATCAATCCTTGGAAGAGGCCTCGTATGATCTGGGCGAAAGTGCGGTTTCGACCTTTCGGCTGATCATCCTGCCCTTGGTGATGCCGGGCATCATTTCGGCGCTGCTGATCACCTTTACCATCAGTCTTGATGAATTCATCATCGCGTTCTTTCTTGCGGGCAATGAAAACACCCTGCCGGTCTATATCCTTGGGCAATTCCGCTTTCCGCAGAATATCCCTGTTATCATGGCCTTGGGCACCATTCTTGTATGTTTGTCGATCGCGCTTCTTGCAACCGCTGAATATTTCCGCCGCCGTGGCATTGCCAAAACCGGCGGTAAGGATACTGGAGGCTTCCTGTGACGTCTGAAAAATCCACCATGATCGAGTTTAAGGACGTTCATAAATATTACGGCGATTATCACGCGCTGCGTGGCATCACCGCCACCATTCGCGCGGGCGAGTTTTTCTCGCTGCTGGGGCCATCGGGCTGCGGCAAGACCACGCTTTTGCGCACCATCGCGGGGTTCGAGGGCATCTCTTCGGGCGTGGTGATGATTGACGGCAAAGATATGGAAGGCGTGCCCGCCAATGTGCGCCCGACCAATATGGTGTTTCAATCCTACGCGATTTTCCCGCATCTGACCGTGGCGCAGAACGTGGGCTTTGGTCTGCGCAAAGACCCACGCAGCAAGGCCGAAAAGGCGCAGGCCGTGACCGAGGCGCTAGAGATGGTGGGGCTGAAAGGCTACGGCGATCGCGCGGCGCATGCGCTCTCGGGTGGGCAGCGACAACGCGTCGCCTTGGCACGCGCGCTGATCCTAAAGCCAAAGGTTTTGCTGCTGGACGAACCCTTGTCGGCGCTGGACAAAAAGATGCGCGAACAGATGCAGATGGAGCTTATCAAGCTGCAACGGCAGGTTGGCATCACCTTTATTCTGGTGACCCATGACCAAGAAGAGGCCTTGGTGATGTCGGACCGCATTGCGGTGATGTTTGACGGCGAGGTGGCGCAGCTGGCCGATCCTGAGACCCTGTACAGGCGTCCGAACTCGCGCAAAGTGGCTGATTTCATTGGCACAATGAACTTTCTGCCTGCCAAGATCCTGTCAGAGTCGGGTGGCATGGTCGAGGTCGAGGCCGAAGGCTTTGGCAAGCTGAGCCTCAGTGCGGAACAGGTGTCTGGCGCCAATAGCGGCGGCGCTTCGGTTGGGTTTCGTCCTGAAACCCTGACGATCCTGTTTGATGGCCAAACCGCCACGGACCGCGAAAGCATGGCTGTGGTCGAAGAAGTGGTCTATTACGGCGACATGACCTATTACGACATCAAACTTGACGGCAGTGCCGCGGCAATCCGGCTGTCGATGCGCAATGTCTTTGGCCGTCCGGTGCTGGACATCGGCGCGCGCGCGCGGGTGGCTTGGTCGGCGGGGGCTTTGGTGCTGTTTCGTTAACGATCGGGCGGCAATAACCCCAGCCCGCGCAGATAGATGCCGATGCCGGCCTCAAGCAGGTCTTCGGGCGGGAAGGGGCTTTTGGCACCCGGTGCGCCGCGCATGAACAGCTCGACCACGCCGTGGCTCATCGCCCAGATATGCGCGGAAAACATCGTTGCGGGCGGGCGTTTGGCTTCGGGCAGGTGCAGCGACAGGCTCTCGGACGCTTGTTCCAGAACGCGGCGCGCCTTATGCGCCACCAAGGCCAGATCGGGATGCGCTTGCAGGTTCAGGCCGGATTCGAACATCGCCATATAATGCCCAGGATATTTGCGCGCAAACGCCAGATAGGCCCGCCCGGTCGCCTCGAAGGCCGCCAGCGCCGAGGGCTTGCCGTCATTATAGGCAAACTCCATCAGGGCGGCAAAAATGTCATAGCCTTGGCGCGCGACCTCGGCCATCAGATCATCGCGGCCAGCAAAATGGCGGTAAACGGCAGCCGGGGTGACATCGGCGGCTTTTGCGGCCTCTGACAGGGTAAAGCCGGTCGGGCCCTTATCGGCAATCAGCAAAAGTGCTGCCTCTACAAGGGCTTGGCGCAGGTTGCCATGATGATAGCCGCGCTTCACGCTTTCGGCCGCAGTTTCACGCCGCAGCAGATTTTCGGATCCGGCGTGCCGATGAGCTTTGCATCTTTGCCGACATAGTCAACCGCCGCCAAAATCGATTGAACCACGGCAATTCGCGCGCGCTTTTTGTCATCGGATAAAATCACCGTCCAAGGCGCATATTTGAAGTCGCTTTGATCCAGAGTTTCCGCGATGGCTTGGCTGTAATCGTCCCATTTCGACAGCCCGTTGATGTCGATGGGCGACAGCTTCCACTGTTTCAGCGGGTCTTTCTCGCGGTCCAAAAACCGCTGCAATTGTTCGGCCTGACCAACCTCCAGCCAGATTTTAACCAAGACAATGCCTTCCTCGACCAGCATATGTTCGAAATCCGGCAGTTGCCGAAAGAAATGCTTGCGCTGCTCGGGGGTACAAAAGCCAAAGACATGCTCGACCACGCCGCGATTGTACCAAGAGCGGTCAAACAGCACGATCTCGCCCGCCGCGGGAAGCCAATCGACATAACGCTGAAAATACCACTGCGTCGCCTCGCGGTCCGAGGGTTTCGGCAGCGCCACAACCGAAGCCACGCGCGGGTTCAGGTTTTCCCGCACCACCCCGATGCTGCCGCCCTTGCCTGCGGCATCGCGGCCTTCAAACAGCACCACCAGACGTTTGCCGCTGGCCTTTACATCCTCTTGCATCCGCACCAGTTGGATCTGCAAGCCCTCCATCTGGGCCGCGTATTCCTTGGATTTGATCTCTTGCCGATAGGGGTAGTCTTTCCACAGGATGTCGTTCTTATCCGCCGTCAAGATCGCCTCGCGCACATGTTTGGGCGCTTGTTCGTTCAGAAATGTGCTAATGGCACCGTCAAATGGTAAATCCATGGTTTCCCCCTGTTTGCCCCAATATGGCCGATGCAGCGGCTAGTGCAATGCGGCGCGGGCCTCGGCGCGGGCGATTGCGACCAAAACTTCGCCGCGATGGCTGTAATGCGGCATATGGCCAGCGCCGTCGATCAAGTGCAGGTGGGCAGAGGCGACCTGCTGCGCAAAGGGGATCGAATGCACCGCGATGGGCACAATCGTGTCGGCGGTGCCGTGCAGCAGTTCCATTGGCAGGCTTAGGTGCGCGTAACGCGGCTGCATCGCCACCAATTGCGCGCGCAAAGCGTTCACCTGCGCCATATTCGCGCGCAGGCTGGGCAGCCGCAGGATCAGTGCGGCGCTGATGGTTTTGGCATAGGCGGGCGGCGGGGTGTCGGGCGCAAAGACGGTTTTCACCGCCGCCGTGATATAGCTTTGCGGCAACAGCGCGGCTGCCAGCGGCAACAGCAGCGCACGCCCCGCCCAAGTGTCTGCCGCGCGGTAGCTTAGATCAAGCTTGCCCGGCCAAGGCATCGACGGCGCCGAGATCAGCACCAGCCCGCGCGGGCGCAGGCGCACATCAAGCGCCCAAGCCAGTGCGACCGAGCCGCCATAGCTTTGCCCCACCACCAGCGGCGCTTGCACCTGCAACTGCCGCGCGGCCTCGGCCAGATGCAGCGCCTGCGCTTTCAGGCTTTGGTCTTCCAGCGGGTCAGAATAGCCAAGGCCGGGGCGATCAAAGGCAATCACGCGGTGGCTTTGCGCCAGATCCGGCCCAAGCGCCGCAATCATATCCAAAGCATTGCCCGAGGCGCCATGGATCAGCACCAGATCAGGCCCCACCCCTTGCACGATAGCATGCACCCGCTTTCCGTTTACCATCAAGACCTGGCCCTGCGGCGGAAATTCGGCCTCAAGTGCGCTTTGCCGCGTGGTAATCCTGGCCGCCACCGCCAAGCAGCAGGCGGCCAAGGTCAGAAAAATCAGCGCCGCACTAACGGCCAATTTCGGCACGGTCATAGGGGGTGCCCTGATAGATCTCGTTGATCCAATTGCCATAAAGCAGATGCGCATGGCTGCGCCAACGGTTCATTGGTGGATTGGCGGGGTTGTTGTCGGGGTAATAATTGGCCGGCACATTGATCGGGGTGCCAGCAGCAACATCGCGGTCGTATTCTTGCTTGAGCGTGTCGCTGTCATATTCGAAGTGGTTAAAGATATAAAGCGCGCGGTGGGCGGCATCTTCGACCAGACAGGGGCCAACCTCGTCACTGCCCAGCAGCGTTTGCAGGCCGGGTGCTGCGTCAATTTCGGGCTGGCGCATCTCGGTCCAGCGGCTGACGGGGATGACGAAATCATCGGAAAAGCCGCGCAAATAGGGCGAGGTTGGCGTCAGATTGCGGTGACGAAAGCAGCCAAAGGCCTTGTGATCCAGCAGATGTTTCTGCACGCCGTGGAAATGGTTGATCATCGCCATGCCGCCCCAGCAGACGCCAAAGGTCGAGAACACATGGCTTTGCGTCCAATCCATCACCTCGCGCAGCTCGTCCCAATAGGTGACCTGATCGAAGGGCAGATGTTCAATCGGCGCGCCGGTGATGATCAGCCCGTCGAATTTCTCGTGCTTGACCTCGGAAAACGGGCGGTAAAACGCCTCCATATGCTCGGCTGCGGTGTTGCGGGTTTGGTGTTCGGACATGCGGATCAGCTGAAAATCAATCTGCAAGGGCGTCGCCCCAATCAGCCGTGCAAATTGCGTCTCGGTCTGGATCTTTTTCGGCATCAGGTTCAACAGACCAATGCGCAGCGGCCGGATTTCCTGCGCGCTTGCCCGCTCGGGCGACATCACCATCACACCTTCGTTGCGCAAAACGTCAAAGGCGGGCAGGGTGGTGGGCAGGGTAATCGGCATCAAACTCTCCTTAACAGCAGCACTTAGAACGGCGCGGGTCCGCGATCAATTGCAAGGCCGATCAAATTGTCGAAATCAGCCGGGTTGCGCACGGCTGCGACCTCTTCGGCGGTGACAGTCACCCCCCAGCGCGCCATCGCCGCATAGCGCGGCTGGCGGTGATCCAGAAGCCGCGCATAGCCAAAGCGCAAGAAGGCATCGGGATCAACCTGATCGGCTGGCGTGGTGGCGGTGAATTCGGCCCAAAGGTCGCGCAGAAAATCGGGGTTGTAATACATCGGCTTGGGCGCACGATCAAAGCGGCGCGCCAGTTCCGCCTTATGCGCATCCGAGCCCTTGATCCACACCAGCAGCAGGTTTTGCGACAGCGCCGTCATCACCGGATCATCGGCCAGCTCGGGCGAGACCACCTCGCAAATCGAGCCAGAGGTGTCGCAGATGAAATGCTGATAGCCATAGATCGTCTCGGCGCGGTCAATAAAGCGCGGGGTGTCCAGCATCGCCGAAACCTCGGCCTGCGCGTGCTGGGCTTGGCGGCGCTGATATTCGGCAAAGGCCACGCCCCCGCGCGCAAGATCGCCGGGCTTGCCCAGATAGGTCGACAGCGGCGCCAGATTGTCAAAGGTGATATTCGAGGCGATATAGACCGAATCTGACAGCAGCAATTCGCGCAGCAAGGGCACCTTCATCGCCTCGCGCTTGAAATTATCTGCAATGAATTCATTCATATAGCGGGTGCCAATCCGGTAGTCGACCGAGTAGTGAAACCAGCCCCCCGCATCGCGCAGCATGTTCGAGAGATAGGTCTTGCCAAGGCCCGACATGCCAAAAAGCATTACCCTTTTCTGTGGGGCCGCAAGATAGTCTTTGGCGGTGGCATATATCATCGCAGGGCGTCCCCATTGTGCAGGCCTATGGTTGGCGCAGTGTTAGCGCGCCAACGCCAGAGACGAAAGCAGAAATGAAAACGGCCCCGCAGCAAAGGCGGGGCCAGTCTGATATTTTCAGCAGATCAGAAGGAATAGGCGATCTTCATGCCCGCGCCAACCGCGTGGTTCGAGGTGAAGCTGCCCGAAGCCGAGGTGCTTGTCAGCGTCGTCTGCGCATCGCCAATTTGGATATAGGACAGGCCGCCCGAAATCTTGACCTTGTCCATCGTATAGGCGGCACCCACCGTCACGCTGGTTCTGCCATCGGTTGGCCCCAAGTTCGAAGCATAACCGCCGGTGGATTTTTCATAGCCCAGCGAAATCGACCCAGCCCAATTGTCGCTAAACTTGCGCCCAACGCCCAAAGTATAGGTGATGGTGTCGTCATCATAAGACACCAAGGACTTGCCTGAGGTCGCGACCTTGTAAAGGTTTGGCGAGATGTCAAAGGCCGACCAGTTTACCCAGCGCACCGAAGCAAAGGCCAAAGTGTCTTTCGCCACGCCCGATTGCATTTCCAAGTTCACGCTTTGCGGCGAATTCACCGTCGTCGCCGCCGTCAAGGCCGCAGGCGTCGACAGGGTTTCATCAACCGTAAAGTTGTGCTTGATTTTCGAATTATAGGTTAAAGCCACCCGCAGGGCGATCTCTGGCTTCTCATAAGCCACGCCAACCAGATAGCCCATCGCCGAGGAGCTGTCGGATTTTACGGTGTAACCCGCAACAAAAGGTACGCTCGCTTCGGCGCTCATCGTCTCGTAGCGCAAACCGCCATAGACGCTCAGGTTGTCCGAGGTGCGGTATTTCAAAATGCCGGTCATCGCGGTGGTTTTCAACGTCGCCGTCGAGCGCGCCGCATAATAGGCCCCCGATGTGTTCAAAACCAACGGATAGGCGACATTGGCGCCAAAAGGCTGATCTATGATAAGACCAAGATCAACGTTCTCGTTTACATTGGTCTTCACCGCCAAGCCAAACTGCGAATAATCAGCAGCCATATCGCCCGAAAGCGCGCCTGTCCGCGAAGACAGCGAGACGTTCATCTGCTGCGTGCCCGAGACGCTGGGTTTTACCCGACCAAAGGACAACTCGACAAAGTTGCCCTTCTCGAAGATCGAGGCAATGGATTGACCGGACCGGTCAATCCCACCCGCCTGCGCAAGCGATGTCGACAGTGCCA
>NZ_DAIPZF010000045.1:0-23459 GCF_036782355.1 Cypionkella sp. | reverse complement strand
CCGCGCTTGGGTCATGGTCTGGCGGGGCTGCGCCCGTCGGGCCGCAAAAACGGCCTGCGCCGTCCCTGCGCGCCTGCCTTTAAACCGCCCGACGGATAAACGACGGATAGCCTACAGAAAAACGACAGCCCTTCGGCACATCTGTTAACCTGCCATTAACCTTATCGCGCCAGCCTCAAGGGCATGAAAACACGCCTCCTCCTGCCCCTGATTCTTGCCGCCTGCGGGGCCTCGCCGGCGCCAGAATTCTTCCATGCCACACGCGCCGATGTGACCCAAAACGGCCGTAACTATACTGTTTTCTATACAGAAAAACGGGTCGAGGTGATCAGGCTCGGCTATGCCACGCGCGGCGAACATCAGGGCATTCGCGCCGATATGATCGCGCTGATCCCGCAGGTGACGGGCTGCAAATTAACCGCATCCACCCTCCAAGGCGATTCCGGCGAAATGCGCGGCTCTATTCGGTGCTAGGCCCAACAATGATCAGGGTATAAAGGGCGTAAACCCCTGCAATCAAAAACAAAATTGCCCAGCCAATGCTGCCGGTATAGACCTCAACCCCGCCCCAAAGCAGCGGAAACACCGAAGTCGCCCAGCGCCGCCAGACCGGTTTGAAAAACGGATCATTCGCGTCCAGAATCTTTTTCATCGCCGCCCCCTTTTGCCGCCACGCATCCCCGCGCGCCCCCCCGTCGAGCGGCCCGCGCCTTTCACGGCCTCTTCCACCGCGTCTTCGATCACCGATTGCCGCGCCAGCGGATCATCGGCCACCGCCAGCTCGACCGCTTCTAGCCGTTTCACCTCGTCACGCAAGCGCGCGGCCTCTTCAAACTCTAGATTTTCGGCCGCCTTGCGCATCGCAAGCCGGATCGCATCCAAATGCGCCGCAAGGTTCGAGCCCACCATCGGCCTGTCCACCTTGGCGGTGATCCGCGCCTGATCGGTATCGCCTTGATAGATGCCAAGCAGGATGTCTTCGACGTTTTTCTTGATCGTTGTCGGAGTGATGCCATGCAGCGTGTTATAGGCGACCTGCTTTTCGCGGCGGCGGTTGGTTTCACCCATCGCCCGCTCCATGCTGCCGGTGATGCGATCGGCATACATGATTACCCGGCCTTCTGAATTGCGCGCCGCCCGCCCGATGGTCTGGATCAGCGAAGTTTCAGACCGCAAAAAGCCCTCTTTATCGGCATCCAAAATCGCCACAAGCCCGCATTCAGGAATGTCCAAACCTTCGCGCAGCAGGTTGATGCCGACCAGTACATCAAAGGTGCCCAGCCGCAAATCGCGCAGGATTTCAATGCGTTCGATGGTGTCGATGTCCGAATGCATATAGCGGATGCGGATGCCCTGTTCGTGGAAATACTCGGTCAAATCTTCGGCCATCCGCTTGGTCAGGGTGGTGACCAAGACCCGCAGCCCCTTGGCGGCAACCTTGCGGATTTCGTCCAAAAGATCATCGACCTGCATCTCGACGGGGCGGATTTCGATCTGCGGATCGACCAATCCTGTCGGGCGGATCACCTGTTCCACAAAGACGCCGCCGGTTTGTTCCAGCTCCCAAGCCGCAGGGGTGGCCGAGACGAAAATCGACTGCGGCCGCATCGCGTCCCATTCCTCGAACTTCAGCGGTCGGTTGTCCATGCAAGAGGGCAGCCGGAAGCCATGTTCGGCAAGCGTCATCTTGCGCCGAAAGTCGCCCTTATACATGCCACCGATTTGCGGCACCGAGACATGGGATTCGTCTGCAAAAACAATGGCATTGTCGGGGATGAATTCAAACAGCGTCGGCGGCGGCTCGCCCGGTGCGCGCCCGGTCAGGTAGCGCGAATAGTTCTCGATGCCGCTGCAAACGCCGGTTGCCTCGAGCATCTCGATGTCAAAGGCGCAGCGCTGTTCCAGCCGCTGCGCCTCGAGCAGCTTGCCCTGCGAGACCATAAGATCCAGCGTCTGGCGCAGTTCTTTCTTAATGCCGATCACCGCCTGCTGCATGGTAGGGCGTGGGGTGACATAGTGCGAATTGGCATAGATGCGGATCTGCTTGAAACTGTCGGTTTTCGCCCCCGTCAGCGGATCAAATTCGATGATCGCTTCCAGCTCTTCACCAAAAAACGAAAACCGCCAAGCCCGGTCTTCAAGGTGGGCGGGCCAGACCTCGACACTGTCACCACGCACGCGGAAGGTGCCGCGCTGAAACGCCTGATCGTTGCGTTTGAAGGCCTGCGCGACCAATTCGCCCAAAACCTGCCGCTGATCATAGCTTTCCCCGACCGTCAGATCTTGGGTCATCGCCGAATAGGTTTCGACCGAGCCGATGCCGTAGATGCAAGACACCGAGGCGACGATAATCACATCATCGCGTTCCAGAAGCGCCCGCGTGGCCGAGTGGCGCATGCGGTCGATCTGCTCGTTGATCTGCGATTCCTTTTCGATAAAGGTATCGGTGCGCGCGACATAGGCTTCGGGCTGATAGTAATCATAGTAAGATACGAAATATTCGACAGCATTGTCGGGAAAGAAATTCTTGAACTCGCCATAAAGCTGCGCCGCAAGGGTTTTGTTCGGCGCCAGAATGATCGCAGGGCGTTGGGTTTGCTCGATGATTTTTGCCATCGTAAAAGTTTTGCCAGTGCCCGTGGCCCCCAGCAAAACCTGATCATGCTCGCCTGCCAGAACGCCTTTGGACAGTTCGGCAATCGCGGTTGGTTGATCGCCTGCCGCGGTAAAGGCGGTTTGCAGCACAAAGCGTTTGCCACCCTCCAGTTTCGGGCGGGTCAGCACTTCGGGGCGCGTGGTCAGGGCATTGCTGTTGTTATGGGGCATGGTGATTCTCTCCAGCCTCTAATCTATTCTGTTTTTGTTCACGGGGAAGGGCGGCGAGTGGCTTCTTCATCCATCTTAAGAAAAAGTAAAGAAATCATGATCAATTTTACGGAAACTCCATTTCAAAAACGCAATTTAGAGTTGTTTTTGAGGCAGAGTGGCGGCAGTCTGATCGGGCAAGCAGCATCTACCGCTGCCGGTTGATCCCTGCACACACCCCACCCCCACCCTCGGGATCAACCGGTAGCATCCTGCTTTACCTTGATTGCCATTGCAGGCTTGCACTTTCATCGCTTTTTCGGAATAACCCCTGCAACGCTTTGGGAGTTTCAGCATGCGCGCGCGTATCTATCAGCCTGCCAAAACCGCGATGCAATCGGGCACCGCCAAAACCACCACCTGGGTGCTTGAATTTGCCCCGGCCTCTGCCCGCGCGGTTGATCCGCTGATGGGCTGGACCAGCAGTTCTGACACCCAAGCGCAGGTCAAACTGCGCTTTGACAGCCGCGAGGCCGCCGAAGCCTATGCCACTGAAAACGCAATCGCTTTTGATGTGGTCGAGCCGAACAAGCGCAAGCCTGTGATCCGCGCTGGCGGCTATGGTGAAAACTTTGCCACCAACCGCCGCGGCGTCTGGACCCACTAAAACCGCGCGGTCAGGCGGCGGCGAAAGGGTCAACCGGATAGCCGACGCCGGTCATATAAAGCCCATCGGGGGGCGAAACCGGGCCGCAGGCGGCGCGGTCTTGCGCCTCTAGCGCCGCTTTCACCTGATCAGGCTGCCATGCCCCGGAACCGACGCGGTCAAGCGTGCCGATGATGCTGCGCACCTGATTGTGCAAAAAGCTGCGCGCGCGCAGGGCAAAGCGATATTCCATCCCCGAAGGATAGGCGTGCTGGGTGATCACGATTTCATCCAGCGTTTTGACCGGGCTTTTGGCTTGGCAATGCACGGCGCGAAAGGTGGTAAAGTCATGCTTACCGATCAGATGCGCCGCCCCTGCCCGCATCGCCTCAAGATCCAGCGGGCGCAAAACCTGCCAAACCCGCCCCGCATCATAGGTCACAGGCGCACGCCTTGCGACGACGCGGAACAGATAGCGCCGCTCGATCGCGGAAAACCTTGCATGAAAATCCTCGGGCACCGCAACCACTGCCAGCACCGAGACCGGCCATTTGCGCAGATGCGCGTTCAGCGCACCTGCAAGCTTTAGCGGATCCCAATCTTTGATCAGATCGCAATGCGCCACTTGGCCGGTGGCATGCACGCCGCTGTCGGTGCGACCGGCGGCGGCAATGGTATGGGGGCCGGGTTGCAGCTTGCCCAGCGCGTCTTCGATGGCGCGCTGCACCGATGGCTGATCGCCCGGCTGGCGCTGCCAGCCGTGAAACGGTCCCCCGTCATATTCAATAAGAAGCGCAAATCTAGGCATATGCTGCGATTACCCAATGCGCGGCTGCCTGTCCAGAGTTGCAAGCCCCCTACCCATTGCCGCCCGCACTTCCTATGTTGAGGGCAACATAAAGGGGCCTGCGGTGTTTTCGACTGTAACCAACGGAATTTCTCGGCAGATCAACGGCGCAGGTGCTGCGGTTTCGGGGATATTCTTTGATCCTGTGCTGCGGCTTGGGGTGACGGGCCTCAGCCGGGCGGGCAAAACCGTGTTTATCACGGGGTTGGTTGCCAATCTGCTGGATAGAGGCCGGATGCCGCAGCTGCGCGCCGAGGCAGAGCAGCGCATCGACACGGTCTATCTGCAACCGCAGCCCGATGACACCCTGCCGCGCTTTGCCTATGAGGATCATCTGGCCGCCCTGACCGGCGACGATCCGCGCTGGCCCGCCTCGACCCGTGCGGTGTCGGAACTGCGGCTGTCGTTTCGGGTGCAGCCTGCGGGCTTTGTTGGCGCGCTGACCGGGCCTCGGGTGCTGCATGTTGATATTGTTGATTATCCCGGCGAATGGCTGCTGGATCTTGCGCTGTTGGACAAATCCTACGCCGAATGGTCCGAAGCCACGCTGGACCGTATCGCCAAACGTGCCGAGGCTTTGGATTTTCTTGCCACAGCCCGCGCCGAAGACGGTGCGCTGGCGCTGGACGAGCCGCGGGCTTTGGCGCTTGCCGCCAGCTTTACCGCCTATCTGCACAGCGCGCGGGCAAACGGCTGGTCCGATTGCACGCCGGGGCGGTTCTTGCTGCCCGGTGATTTGGCGGGCAGCCCGGTGCTGACCTTTGCGCCGCTGCCCAAGCCCGCCCAGACCCCGCGCGGCAGTCTTTGGCGCGAGATGGAGCGGCGCTATGACGCCTATAAATCCAAAGTGGTCAAACCATTTTTCCGCGACCATTTTGCGCGGATTGATCGCCAGATTGTGCTGGTCGATGTCTTGGGGGCCATCCATCAAGGCCCGCGCGCTCTGGAAGATCTGCGTCGCACCATGGCCGAGGTGCTGTCGGCCTTTCGGCCCGGACGCAATCGCTGGCTGTCGGGGATTTTGGGCGGCAAGCGGGTTGGAAAGATCCTGTTTGCCGCGACCAAGGCCGATCATTTGCACCACAGCCAACACCCCGCCCTAACCGCGATCATGCAGGCGATGCTGCGCGAGGCTCAAAGCCGCGCCGATTTCGCAGGGGCCGAGACGATGGCGCTGTCGCTGGCCAGCCTGCGCACCACGGTCGAAGAAAGCCTGACCCGCGACGGCAGCCAGCTTGACGCGGTGCGCGGGCGTCTGCTGGCCACCGGCAAGCAAGCGGCGATGTATGCGGGTGAATTGCCACGCGATCCGGCGCGGCTGTTGTCGCCTGCGCGCGAAGGCGCCACGGCTTGGCTTGACGCCGATTTTGCCCTGATGGGCTTTGCGCCCGCGCGCAGCACGCTTAAGGCGGGCGAGGGCCCACCGCATATCCGGCTGGACCGCGCCGCAGAATTTCTGATCGGAGATCGGCTATGACCCTGCATCTGGACGAGCCCCCCCGCCTGCGCGGCCCCGCCTTGGTGCAATATTCCGAGGCCGAAGCGGCTGATCCTGCAAGTGCTGCCCCTGTGCCCGATGCCGCATCAGCGGCCACGCTTGCCACCCTGCGCGTGGTGGCAAAGCCCGCCTCGGGCTTTGGCCGCTTTGCGGTCTGGGTGTTTTCCAGCCTGTTTACCTTTGTGCTTTCGGTGGCCGCGTGGAATTTTGTCACCGGCCTGTTTGCCAGCAATTCGATCTTGGGCTGGATCGCCTTTGGCCTGCTGATCGCGGCGCTTTTGGTGGTTGTGGTGCTGGCGCTGCGCGAGGCTTCGGCCTTTATGCGCATGGCGCGGCTGGACAGCTTGCGCGCGCAAACGGCCAAGGCGCGCGCCGAGGCTGATCTGAAGGCCGCGCGCGCGGCTGTCGCAAATATCCAGCGGCTTTATGGCAATCGCCCCGATCTCAGCTGGGGGATGGCGCGGCTGCGCGAGCGGCAGGACGAGGTCTTTGACGCCGACGCCCTGCTGTCGCTGGCCGAAACCGAGCTGATGGGGCCGCTGGACCGCGCCGCCCTGGCCGAGGTCGAGGCCGCAGCGCGGCAGGTCGCCACCGTCACAGCCTTTGTGCCCTTGGCCTTGGCCGATGTGGCCACGGCGCTTTATTCCAACCTGCGGCTGATCCGGCGTTTGGCGCAGATCTATGGCGGGCGCTCGGGGTCTTTGGGCAGTTGGCGGCTGATGCGGCGGGTGTTTTCGGCGCTACTGGGGGCGGGGGCGATTGGGCTTGCAGATGATCTGATCGGCTCTGTCACCTCGGGCGGGATTTTGTCAAAACTGTCGCGCCGCTTTGGCGAAGGCGTGGTGAATGGCGCGCTGACCGCCCGTGTCGGTTTGGCCGCGATGGAACTGTCGCGCCCGATGCCCTATGAGGCCCTGCCCCGCCCCAACACAAGCGCCACCACCACCCGCGCGCTGGCGGGCCTGTTTGGCCGCGCCGAAGACAGGCCCTAGAACCCCGCCGCGCAGCGCGCCACCAAGGCCGACAGCATCGCCTCGCAGCGTTCAAGCTGTTCAAGGCTAACATATTCGTCGGGCTTATGGCCCTGCGCCATCGACCCCGGACCACAGATCACCGTCGGAATGCCAAGGCGGGCATCAAACAAGCCGCCCTCGGTGCCAAAGGCGACTTTGATCGTGCCATTGGCCCCGGTCAAAGCCTTGACGAAATTCACCACGCCCGCGTCCGACGGCGTGCCAAGGCCGGGATAGTCCCAAAGCCGCTCGATCCTGATCTCGGCCTCGGGGAACGCGGCGCGCAGAGGGGCTGTAATCGCCTCGGCCGCCGCGCGCAGATCAGCGATCAGCGCATCGGTGTCTTCGCCCGCAAGGCTGCGAATTTCGAAATCAATCACCGCCGTATTCGGCACGATATTGACCTGCACGCCACCGTTCAGCTTACCGATATGCAGCGTGGTATAGGGCACGTCGTAATCGCCATCGCTTAGGCCCGTGGCCGCCACCCGCGCCTGAAGACCGCGCACTGCGGTGACAAAATCCGCCGCCAGATGCAGCGCGTTCAGCGCCAGCGGCGCCAGCGCGGAATGGCCCTCGCGGCCAATGCAGGTGGCGCGCAGGGCGATCTTGCCCTTATGCCCCGTGGCAACCTGCATCGCCGTCGGCTCGCCGACGATACACATGCGCGGGCGCAGCGGGGCTGTCTCTAGCATCTCGACCAAAGACCGCACACCCATGCAGCCGACCTCTTCGTCATAAGACAGCGCCAGATGCAGCGGCACCTGCAAGGGCTGATCTGCGGCGCGCAACAGCGCCGCGATCGCACAGGCGACAAAGCCCTTCATATCGGTCGCACCGCGACCATAAATGCGGCCGTCCCGCTCGGTCATCGCAAAGGGCGGCACGGTCCAGTTTTGTCCCAGCACCGGCACCACATCGGTATGGCCCGAAAGCATCACCCCGCCTTGGCCTTCGGGGCCGACGCTTGCGTAAAGATTGGCCTTGCCGCCGGTTGCATCGGGGATCAGCACCGCCGCAATGCCGTGCTGGGCCAACAGATCCTGAACATAAAGCATCAGATCCATGTTCGGGTTTGAACTGGTGGTGTCAAAACCCAGCAGGCGTTGCAGAATTGCGCGCATTTCGGGGATCTTTGTCATCTTACACCTTTAATCCAGCGGCGCGCGCGCCGTCCAGCAGACTGGCGGCCAGATGATGCGCCCAGCGCCCTTGCGAGGGCACCATATCAGGCACCTGCACCACACGGCAGCCGGCACGATGTGCCGCCTCTGCCCCCGCCTCGCTGTCTTCAAACACCAAGCAGCGCGCTGGCGATACGCCCAAGCGTGCTGCGGCCAGCAGATAAGGGTCGGGCGCGGGTTTGGCGGCGGTGACATCGTCCAGCGTGACCACCTCGACAAAGTGATCCGACAGCCCGACCAAACCCAATTTATGATGCGCCGAGGCCCGCCCAGACGAGGTGACAACCGCCACAGGATGCGACAGCCGCGCCAAAAGATCACGCGCGCCGGCCTTCATCTGCAAGCCATCCGCCATCCCGGCGCGAAACCCATCGCCCCATCGCTGTTGCAACAGCACGCGGTCCAAATCGGGATAGGCCGCCGCAATAATCGCAGCGCCCGAGGGTTCATCGCGGCCAACAAGCTGGTGCAGAAACGAAAGTTCAACCGGAAAGCCCACCTCGGAAAAGGCCTGTAGCCCAGCTTTGACAGCAAGGCTTTCGGTGTCAATCAAGGTTCCATCCAGATCAAAAAAGATTGCGTCGAACATCATAGCCCCTTGGTCACCGCAGCGCCTGCCTGCGCCTTGGTGATAGACTATCCCAGCCAGAGCCGAAAGCGGCGAAAGCCGGTCTCGGTGATGTCGAGCGGTTCGATCTGCAAATGCGCGACCTCGGCAAGATGCTCTGCGGCCTCTGGCGCGCTTTCAAACAGAACAGAGGTCGCGGCCATCGGCTTAAAGCGCCAGCGCGGGATCGCGTCTTGCACCAGCGGTGCGCCGCCTTGGCTTAGAAAATCTGCCAGAACCTTGCGATTGCTGACAGCGCCATCATAGATCACATTGCCGGGAACAGCCCCGGCAAATCCGATGCCCCCCGCCGCGCGATAGCTGTTGGTTGCCAGCACAAAAACCTGATCCGGCTGCAAAGGCTCGCCACGATAGCGCAGATCGCAGATGCGCTTGGCCTCTGGGTTTCGGACAGCTCCACATGCCTCAAAGTGTGCGGGCTGCGACAGATCAATCTGATAAGTCAGCCCGTCAATCATATCAAAATTAAAACTGGGAAATTGCGTATTGACCAACAGAGCATCCTTGGCCCCAAGGGGAATGCGCTGAAACAGACTGACAGTGCGTTCCAGCCACAGCGCCACCTCGCGCCCCGTCAGCCGCAGCGCACAGATGCTGTTGGGGTGGCAATACAGATCACCAACATGGCGCATCCGCACCGGACCCGGCGGCACTGCGGTGAAATTCTCGGGGCCACCACGCCCGCCAGCCCGAAAAGCCGCCACCGCAGACAGCAGCGGCAGCCGTGCCTCGGACCGCCCGACCAAAGCCTGCGCCACATGATCGGCCTGCGCTCGCGCCACCAGACGCACCGAGGCCACATCGCTGACCAGCGCAAAATAGCTGTTTAGCGGGATCGGCGTTTGGCTTAGAACCGCCTCATTGCGCGACAGCAAAACCTCTTGCGCATGGCCCACCAGCCCTGCAATTTCTGGATCGTCGGCAACCAAAGCCTCGACCCGTCCGCTTTGTGGCGCGCGGCGCGAAATTGGCCGCGCTTCGGCATGAAAGCCCGCAACGGTCCAACCCTCGGCGCTTTGGCACAACCTAAGGTCAATCACCCCCAGATGTGAGCCGTGAAATCCCGCCATCACCACCGGCTTGCCCGCAATATCAGAGCGGTTGGCAGCGGGAAACACCAGATGGGTATGACCCGCGATCACCGCATCTATGCCGTCAAGTTCCGCCAATGCCGCGCTGACATTCTCCAAAGCCCCGGGGCCATCCGGCTCGAGATCAAGACCCGAATGCGACAGTGCAATCACAAGATCGGCCCCCTGCGCGCGCAGCATCGGCACGAGCTCGCGCGCCGAAGACAGAATATCGGCTACCGAGGCGCGGCTTTTCAGATAGCGCCCCTCCCAGACCATGGTTTGCGGCGGCAAAAACCCAATCACTCCAATGCGCAGCCGATGACTTTGGCCCGCGCGGTCCTTCAGCTCGCGATCAAGCAGCAAAAACGGCTGCGACAGTGGCTTGCCACGGGTGGGTTTGAAGAAAAGATTTGAACTGACAATCGGAAAATTGCTCGCCGCCAAAGAGCGCCGCAAAAACCCCAGACCAAAGCCAAACTCATGATTGCCCAAGGTGGCCGCATCATAGCCCAGCGCATTCATCGCCGCGATCATCGGATGGGTGCGAAGCGGCCGGCCCGAGCGCAGCACCGGCGTGGTTTCCGCCAGATAATCGCCCAATTCACTGCCATGCAGAAAGTCACCATTGTCAAACAGCAAGGCCTGCGGCTGCTCGGCCCGCGCTTGGCGGATCAGCGTGGCAACCCGCGCCAAACCGACTTGATCCGAAGGGCGATTGCCGTGGTAATCCCAAGCCAACAGATTTGCGTGCAAATCGGTTGTGGCAAGGATGCGAAGATCCAAACCAGCCTCGGCAAGGCCCGCCGGCGCGTTTGACCGGTGTGGATGTGCCTGCTGAGACAAAAAACCTCCATACACGACAGGCTGAGCCTGAAATCGTTATCCATTTAGCTAACTTACAAATTTGATCGTAAAATGGGAAGGCAAATTCGCTCTAAATAGTAAATATTTCTACCTAGGGTTGTTAACATTCGGTTAACCACTTTGCCGCGCTTGCGGCGAATTGCCGATGTCGCGCATTCGTGGCATCACTGCCCTGACCAAGTGGAGAGATGCGATGCGCAACGCGGAAACTGTGACCTTCGGAGGATCGGCCTTGGATCGGGCCGCACATCTGCGCGCCCGGCCTGATGAGATTGCAAAGCTCAGGTCCTTGGGCAAGGTGCTGCCGGTCTGGCGTGGTAAGCCGCTGGTAAACGCCAGCTCTGCCTTGGCTTGGCTGACCAAAGACCATCCTGCGCTGCACTTGGCCGGCACATCGGTGTTTCTGGGCTTTGACGATGGGGCCGCCTGCTTTGCCCAAGATATTTCGGCTTGGGCACCTGAAGACAATCCAGCCTTGGCGGGGTTCTTGGACACCACGCGGCAAACGCATCCTGCCTTGCCCGACAGCTATGGCTTTGAAGACCTGCGCGCCGTGATGGCGGCCCTAACCCCGCGCGAGGCCGAACTTGCAGCCACGGCAAAGGCGATTTTGCATTGGCACGCCAGCCATGGCTTTTGCGCCAAATGCGGCGCGGCCAGTGATGTGGTCCAAGCCGGCTGGCAGCGCAATTGCCCCAGCTGCCAAACCTCGCATTTCCCGCGCACTGATCCCGTGGTGATCATGCTTGTCACCCATGGCAATCGCCTGCTGTTAGGACGCAATGCGATCTGGCCCGAAGGCATGTATTCCTTGCTGGCGGGTTTTATCGAACCGGGCGAAACCATCGAAGCCGCCGTGCGTCGCGAAGTCTTTGAAGAGAGCGGCATTCGCTGCGGCGCGGTGCGCTATCTGGCAAGCCAGCCCTGGCCCTTTCCCGCCTCGCTGATGATCGGCTGCGTGGTCGAAGCGACCACGACCGAAATCACCGTTGATCCCACAGAGTTAGAAGAGGCCTTCTGGCTCAACCGCGAGGATATGCTTTCTGTGCTCGCAGGCCAACACCCCAAGATTAAACCACCGCGCAAAGGCGCAATCGCGTCATTCTTAATCAGCAGATGGCTTGCAGATCAGCTGGAATAACGCCACGTTTGGCACTGGTAAGAACGGACTTGGCCGAAACAGCGGACCCAAGGCAGGCAAGGAATGAGTGATGCGGTTTTCCAGTAAACAAGATGTCGAAGCCCCGATGGAGCCGATCTTTCAGATCCTGACAGATTTTGAAACTTGGGAAACCGCGGCCATGCGCCGCGGCATCGAGGTCGAGCGCAAAGACACCCTAATTCAGCCGGGCGCGGGTATGCGTTGGGCGGCGAAATTTTCCTATCGTGGCAAGGCGCGCGCAATGGAGCTAGAGCTTACCCAGCTTGACCCCACGCAATCCCTGCGCTTTGCGGCAGTGTCGCAGGCTTTGGAGGGGGTGATTTCGATGGAATTGATCGCGCAAAGCCCCAAGCGCAGCCGCCTGCATGTCGTGGTTGATATCACCCCGCGCAGTCTTACCGCGCGGCTGTTCTTACAATCGCTGCGGCTGGCCCGCGCCAAACTGGACCGCAAATTTGATCAGCGCATCGCCATGCTGGCCGGCGACATAGAGCTGCGTTACCGCAGTCGAAGCGGCGCTTAACCGCGACGCCGATCCGACGGATAGACGCCCAGAATATTCACCTGGGTGCTAAAATAGGCCAGCTCTTCCAAAGCACGCTTTACGTTTTCATCTTCGGGATGGCCTTCGATGTCGGCGTAAAACTCGGTCGCGGTAAAGCTGCCGCCGACCATATAGCTTTCCAGCTTGGTCATGTTGATGCCGTTGGTGGCAAAGCCGCCCATCGCTTTGTAAAGCGCCGCCGGAATGTTGCGCACCCGAAAGGTAAAGGTTGTCATCATCGCATCGCTGCGCCGCGTCGCATCGGCCTGCGGCGCCATCACCAAAAACCGCGTGGTGTTGTTGGCATGGTCTTCGATATGGCGCGCCAGAACATCCAAGCCATAAATCTCGGCGGCAAGTTCGCTGGCCAAGGCCGCGCGGGTCACATCGCCTGCTTCGGCCACTTCACGCGCAGCACGGGCGTTGTCGGAACTGACCTTGCCGAGGATGCCGTGCTGCTTCAAGAACCCGGCGCATTGCGGCAGAATCACCACATGGCCATGCGCCTCGGTCACATCCGCCACCTGCGCGCCCTTGACCCCCAACAGGTTGACATGCACCCGCACAAAGGCCTCGTCCACGATATGCAGCCCCGATTTTGGCAACAGCGAATGCACATCCGCCACGCGGCCATAGGTGGAATTTTCCACCGCCAACATGCCCAGATCAACCTCGCCGGTGCGGGTCTTTTCAATCACTTCCTCAAAAGTCGTGCAGGGGACCGGCGTGAAATCGGGCCGCGCCTGCGCACAGGCCTGATGCGAATAGGCACCAAGTTCACCCTGAAATGCGATACGTTTTGTCATTTTTGACAACTCCGTCATAAAAACCCCGCATTAGGGGCGATTGGTCGCGCTACTACACCTTGAAAGAGGGGTGTGGAAGCGGATAGATAGCCCCAAACCATGGCACGCGTGCGATCGCCGCCACAAACGACCCGCAAGGAAGGCTCCGATATGTTTGACACGATGACCCTGACCAAGGCAACCGGCGCAGTCTGCGGCTCGCTTTTGGTGTATCTGTTTATCTCTTGGGCTGGCGAGGCCCTTTACACCACCGGCGCGGGCGAAGGCCATGGCGGCGAAGAAGTGGCCCAAGCCTATACCATCGACACCGGCGCGGACGAAGCGGCAGCCCCCGCAGCAGACGCGGGTCCATCGTTCGATGTGATCTACGCTTCCGCTGATGTTGGCGCAGGCGAGAAAGTCTTCAACAAGTGCAAGGCTTGCCACAAGGTCGACGGCGGTGATGGCACCGGCCCGCATTTGAACGGCGTTGTCGGTCGGGCACGCGGTTCAGTGGCAGGTTTTGGCTATTCCAGCGGAATGGCATCGGTCAACGATCCGTGGACCCCAGAGCATCTGGAAGAATTCCTTCTGAATCCAAAGAGCTATGTTGCTGGCACCAAGATGGGATTTGCCGGCCTGCCAAAGGTCGAAGACCGCGCCAATGTCATCGCCTATTTGGCTTCGATGCCATAATCGCAGCGCGATGTCGCAAAAAAAGGCCGTCCTTCGGGGCGGCCTTTTGCATTTTGGCCGCGCTTTTGCCCGATCACGCATTCGCGCCTTGTGGCAAGACCGCGTTCCGAATTAGCATATAGGTCAAGTGTATGACGGTGAAACCGTCCGTTTCCGGAGTTCAGGCATGACCCAGCAAACCCAATCCCGCAGCCGCAGCATCGCGCGCAAACCGCAGCTTGGGCTGATGGCCAGCATGATGGCGCTTTCCCTTGGGCTATGCGCCTATGCCGCTCGCGCCGAAGACAACCCAACCCTGACCGCAATTGGCATTTCGACCTTTGGCGATCTGCATTATGCCGCCGATTTTGCCCATCTAGACTATGTGAACCCCGATGCCCCCAAAGGTGGCGAGATCAGCGAATGGGCGCCCGGCACCTTTGATTCGATGAACCCCTATTCGGTAAAGGGTGTCGCGGGGGCGCTGTCGTCGATGTCTTATGAATCCATGCTGGTTGGCACCGCTGATGAAATTGGCGCAAGCTATTGTCTGCTGTGCAGCACGATTGAATATCCGCAAGATCGGTCTTGGGTGATCTTTAACCTGCGCCCCGAGGCGAAATTCTCGGATGGCACGCCGCTGACGGCGGAAGATGTGCAGTTTTCTTTCGAACTGTTTCGCACAAAAGGCCTGTCGGATTTTCGCGCCGTGTTCAACGAACAGGTCGAGGGCGCGGAAATCCTTGATCCGCATCGGATCAAATTCAGCTTTAAACCCGGCGTGCCAACCCGCGATCTGCCTGCCGATGTCGGTGGTCTGCCGGTGTTTTCCAAGGCGCAGTATCAGGCACAAAAGCTGGATCTAGAGGAAAGCAACCTGACGCCGTTTTTGGGCTCCGGCCCCTATGTCGCGCAAACCATCAAACCCGGCGAGCGGCTGATCTATACCCGCAACCCCGACTATTGGGGCGCAAACCTGCCGATCATGAAGGGTCAGGCGAATTTCGACAGCATTCGCATCGAATACTTTGGCGATTCCATTCCAGCTTTCGAGGCGTTCAAGGCCGGTGCCTATACCTTCCGCAGCGAGAATTCCTCCAAGACCTGGGCCACGGGCTATGATTTCCCCGCCATGGCGACCGGGGCGGTGCAAAAGGTCGAGCTGCCCTCGGGCGCCAAGGCCAATGGCCAAGCGTTTCTGTTCAACCTGCGGCGCGAGAAATTCCAAGACCCGCGCGTGCGCGAAGCCATTGGTCTGATGTTCAACTTTGAATGGTCGAACCAGACGCTGTTTTACGGGCTTTATGCGCGGATCAATTCGGTGTGGGAGAATTCTTGGCTGGCCGCGACCGACGCGCCAAGCCCTGAAGAGGTGGCGATTTTGCAACCCTTGGTCAGCGATGGCCTGTTGCCGCAAAGCATCCTGACCGATCCGGCTGTGGTGGCGCCGGTATCCTCTGACAAACAGCTAGATCGCGGCAACATGCGCCGCGCCTCGGCTTTGCTGACCGAAGCGGGCTGGACCGTCGGCGCAGATGGCATCCGCAGCAATGCCAAGGGCGAAAAGCTGCGGGTCGAATTTCTGAACGACAGCCCCTCGTTTGACCGGGTGATTGCGCCCTTTGTCGAGAACCTGAAGGCCTTGGGCGTCGATGCCGAACTGGTCAATATCGACCCCGCACAGATGGAATCGCGCACCCGTCCGCCGGTTTATGACTTTGACATCATTACTGGAAACGCGCGCTCGGGCTATTTCTCGGGGTCGGAGCTGAAGCAATACTACGGCTCGGCCACGGCCGATCAGTCGGCCTTTAACGTCATGGGGCTGAAATCCCCAGCGGTGGATCGGCTGATCGAGGTGGCGATGGCCGCCACCTCGAAAGACCAGCTTACGGTCGCCACCAAAGCGCTAGACCGCGCGCTGCGCGCCGAACGCTTTTGGGTGCCGCAATGGTATAAAGATACCTTCACCGTCGCCTATTACGACCAATTTGAACATCCGCAAACCCTGCCGCCCTATGCCTTGGGCGAGCTGGATTTCTGGTGGTTCAACCCTGAAAAGGCCGCCCAGCTTAAGGCCTCGGGCGCGTTGAAATAATGCTGGCCTATATCCTGCGACGCCTGCTTTTGGTGATTCCGACGCTGTTCGGCATTATGGTGGTGAACTTTGCGCTAACCCAATTCGTGCCCGGCGGGCCTTTTGACCAGATCGAGGCGCAGCTCGACAATCAAAACGATGCGATGGGCACACTGGCCGGTGGCAATGGCGACGATGCCGGCATCAAGGCGGCAAATGGCAAAGACGGCACCTATACCGGCGCGCGCGGTCTGCCGCCCGAGTTTCGCGCCAAGCTCGAGGTCGAATTCGGCTTTGCCCGTTTCATCTGCCCGCAAGGCTATGACGGCAGTTTGACACAGCAGGCCAAGGACTGCGAAAAAGAGATGATCCCCGCCTTTGAGCGCTTTACGATTATGATGGGCAAGTTCCTGCGGTTTGATTTTGGCGAAAGCTATTTCAAATCGAAAAGCGTGGTGCAAATGGTGATCGAAAAGATGCCGGTCTCGATCACGCTGGGGCTTTGGTCGACGCTGATCGCTTATATGATCTCGATTCCGCTGGGCATTCGCAAAGCGGTGCGCGATGGCTCGCGGTTTGACAGTTGGACCTCGGGCGTGATCATCGCGGCCTATTCGATTCCGACGCTGCTGTTTGCGGTCATTCTGCTGGTGACATTCGCCGGTGGGTCTTATTACCAGATCTTCCCGCTGCGGGGTCTTACCTCGAACGGCTTTGAAAACCTTAGCTTTTTCGGCAAGATCAGCGATTATCTTTGGCACATCGCCTTGCCGGTTCTGGCCAGCACGATTTCAAGCTTTGCCACGCTGACGCTGCTGACCAAGAACAGTTTTCTGGATGAAATCCGCAAGCAATATGTGATGACGGCCCGCGCCAAGGGTCTGTCGGAACGGCGCGTGCTTTATGGGCATGTGTTTCGCAATGCCATGCTGATCGTGATCGCGGGCTTTCCGGGGTTGTTTTTGTCGGTGTTTTTCGGGTCGTCGATCATTATTGAAAAGGTGTTCACATTGGATGGTCTGGGCCTGATGGGCTTTAACGCTGCGGTGTCGCGCGACTATCCGGTGATTTTTGGCACGCTGTTTGCCTTTGGCCTGATCGGGCTGGTGGTGGGGATTTTGTCTGATCTGATGTATGTCTGGGTCGATCCCCGCATTGATTTCGAGCGGAGGGGCTGATGGCTTTGTCACCGTTAAACCAACGCCGCTGGCGCAACTTTCGCGCCAACCGCAGGGCGTTCTGGTCGCTGTGGATTTTTTCGGTGTTGTTCGGCCTATCGCTATTTGCCGAGGTTTTGGCCAATGATCGGCCGCTGTTGGTGCATTACCGCGGCGAGTGGCGCATGCCATTCCTGACGTTTTATTCGGAAACCGATTTCGGCGGCGATTTTCGCACCGAGGCCAATTACAAAGCCCCCGAGGTGGAATGCCTGATCCGTTCGGGCGGGCTGGAGGCCTGCTTTGACGATGCCGAAAAGATCACAGCTGACATCAAGGCAGGCAGCTTTGACACCACGACCGAAGGCTTTGAAAAGGGCTTTATGCTTTGGCCGCTGATCCCCTATTCTTATAACACGATCAATGATTTGAACGGTCAGGCCGCGCCATCAGCCCCCGAGGCTGCGCATTGGCTAGGCACCGACGACACCTCGCGCGATGTGCTGGCGCGGGTGATCTATGGCTTTCGGTTGTCGGTGGTTTACGGGCTGGTGGTGACGCTGCTGACCTCGATCGTAGGCATCGCGGCGGGTGCCATTCAGGGCTATTTTGGCGGCAAGGTCGATCTGCTGTTTCAGCGCGCCATCGAGATTTGGGGCGGGGTTCCTGAACTTTACTTCATCATCATCGTGTTTTCGGTCTGGCAGCGCAGTTTTCTGGTGCTGATCCTGATCTCGGTGCTGTTTGGCTGGACGCGATTGGTCGGCGTGGTGCGGGCTGAATTCCTGCGGGCGCGCAATTTCGAATATGTCCGCGCCGCCAAGGCACTGGGCGTTTCAGACGCGGTGATCATTTTTCGCCATGTGCTGCCAAACGCCATGGTGGCGACGCTGACCATGCTGCCTTTCGTGGTCTCGGGCACCATCGGCTCGCTGGCGTCACTTGATTATCTGGGCTACGGGCTGCCCGCGTCTTTGCCCAGCCTTGGCCAGCTTTCGGCACAGGCGCAGCAAAATCTGCAAATGCCCTCGCTGGCCTTTACCGCCTTTTTCACCTTTGCCATTATGTTGTCGCTTTTGGTGTTTATCTTTGAAGGTGTGCGCGATGCCTTTGACCCAAGAAAGACCTATTCATGAGCGTGGTGTTGCAGGTCGAAAACCTGAGCGTGGGCTTTCGCCAAGACGGGCGCGATATTGCCGCCGTGCGCGGGGTCAGCTTTGCGGTTAACAAGGGCGAGACGGTGGCGCTTGTCGGCGAAAGCGGCTCTGGCAAATCGGTCACCGCCCTGTCGACCGTGGGGCTTTTGCCTGACAGCGCGCAGCTAGCCGGTTCGGTTCGCTACCAAGGCCGTGAGATGGTGGGCGCCGCAGAGGCGGATCTGCGCGCGCTGCGGGGCAATGACATCAGCTTTATCTTTCAAGAGCCGATGACCAGCCTTAACCCCTTGCACACAATCGAAAAACAGCTTGCCGAAAGTCTGGGTCTGCACCAAGGCCTGCGCGGTGCGGCGGCACGGGCGCGCAGCATTGATCTGCTGAATAAGGTCGGCATCCGCGAGGCCGAAAGCCGACTTGACGCCTATCCGCATCAATTGTCGGGCGGTCAGCGCCAGCGCGTGATGATCGCGATGGCCTTGGCAAATGGGCCAGACCTTTTGATCGCGGACGAGCCGACAACCGCGCTGGATGTGACCATTCAAGCCCAGATTCTTGACCTTTTGGCCGACCTAAAGCGCAGCGAGGGGCTGAGCCTTTTGTTCATCACCCATGATCTGGGCATCGTGCGCCGCATCGCCGACCGCGTTTGTGTGATGAAGGATGGCGAGATCGTCGAACAAGGCCCAACAGCCGAGATTTTCGCCAATCCGCAGCACCCTTATACCCAAACGCTGATGGCCGCCGAGCCAACGGGCCTACCACAAGCCGTTGCCCCAGAGGCGCCGGTGGTGGCGGCCACCGATAAGTTGCAAATCTGGTTTCCGATTCAACGCGGCTTTTTGCGCCGCACGGTTGGCCATATCAAGGCGGTGAACGCCGCAAGCTTGCAGGTGAGGGCGGGCGAGACGTTGGGGATTGTCGGCGAAAGCGGGTCTGGCAAGACCACGCTGGCACTGGCCATTTTGCGGCTGATCGGCTCGCAAGGCCCGATCACGCTGCTGGGTCAGCGACTGGATGGGCTGCCCAGCTCGGCCATGCGGGCGCATCGGCGCGACATGCAGATCGTGTTCCAAGACCCCCACGGCAGCCTGTCGCCGCGCATGACGGCCGAACAGATCATCGCAGAAGGTTTGGGCGTGCATGGGCTGCAAGACGGGCGCAACAGCCGCGAGATGGTGGCCGAGATCATGGCCGAAGTTGGGCTCGACCCGGCGACGATGACCCGTTATCCGCATGAATTCTCGGGCGGGCAAAAGCAGCGCATCGCGATTGCCCGTGCGATGATCCTGCGGCCAAAGCTGGTGGTGCTGGACGAACCCACCAGCGCGCTTGATATGACGGTGCAGGTGCAGATTGTGGATCTGTTACGCGACTTGCAGCGCAAATATGGGCTGGCCTATATCTTTATTAGCCATGATCTGCGGGTCGTGCGCGCGATGTCGCATAGTGTCATGGTGATGCAAAACGGCGATGTGGTTGAGGCAGGCCCCGCGCAGGCAATCTTTGCCAATCCTCAAAATCCTTATACCCGCAGCCTTTTGGCCGCCGCACTCAGACAAAGCCGATGAAAATCCTATTTGTTCACCAGAACTTTCCAGGCCAGTTTTTGCATCTGGCACCCGCCTTAGTCGCGCGGGGGCATGACTGTTTGGCGCTGACCGATGTGAAAAATCAACGCGGCAGCACGATCAAAACACTGAAATATACCCATAAAGAACAAAAGGTTGATCCCGCTGCCTGCCGTTTGGGCCGCAGCTATACCACCTACAGCGATCGCGGCGTCACCGTGGCCCGTGCCGCCCGCTCGATGCGCGAAAAGGGTTATGTGCCCGATGTGATCTTTGGCCACTCGGGCTGGGGAGAGACCTTGTTTCTCAAGCAGGTTTGGCCAGAGGCAAAGCTGATCGTCTATAGTGAGTTTTACTATAAGGGCCGCGATGCGGATGTGGGCTTTGACCCCGAATTCACGGCTGCGACTTTTGATCAGATGCTGATCACCCAAGGCCGCGCCGCGCATCAGGGCCAAGCCTTGATCCATGCTGATGCAGGCTTTGCGCCAACGCAATGGCAAGCATCGACGCATCCAGAGCTTCTGCGCGAGCGGCTTACCGTGATCCATGACGGGGTCGACACCGAGCAGATAACACCCAATCCCGAGGCGCGCTTTGTTTTGCCCGATGGCCGCAGCCTGACACCGCAAGACGAGGTACTAACCTTCGTCAATCGTAACCTAGAGCCCTATCGCGGCTATCACATCTTTATGCGCGCCCTGCCCGAAGTGCTGCGCGCAAGACCAAAGGCGCAGGTGGTGATCGTGGGCGGCGATGGCGTGTCTTATGGCAACGCCCCCAAGGATGCGACGGGCTGGAAGGACATCTTTTTGAATGAGGTGCGCGACAAGCTGGATCTGTCGCGGGTGCATTTCATGGGCAAAGTGCCCTATCCGCACTTCATTGCCCTGATGCAGGTCAGCCGCGCGCATGCCTATCTGACCTATCCCTTCGTGCTGTCTTGGTCGATGATCGAAGCCATGGCGGCGGGCTGTCACATCGTTGCCTCGGCCACACAGCCGGTGATGGAGGCGATCGAAGACGGCAAGACCGGCACTTTGGTTGAGTTCTTTGATGTTGCAGGCTGGTCAAAAGCCCTGACCGAGGCGCTTGCTGATCCAGAGCGCTATGTCCCGCTGCGGAAGGCGGCGCGAGCGGCCGCGATTGCGACCTATGATCTGCACAGCCACTGCCTTCCCAAAACCATCGCCTTTGTCGAAAGCTTTGCGCCCCCCTCAGCCTCTAAGATTTAAACCGCCGAAGAATGCTTGGCGCTGGTCTGGGCATAGGCATCAAAGCAGCGCGCCACCATCCGCGTCAGCGGGCGCGAATCGATAGGGATCGACAGCCCTGCTTCGGTGAGGTCCAGCATCTGCGGAAAAGCGCGATCGGCGGCGGCAAACATCGCCTGCAAAGCCTCTGGCGTCACCTCGAAATCGCGCAGAATTTCAGCGCGTGAAATGTGGAAATCACACATCAAGGCCTCGATGATCCTGCCACGCAAACGATCATCACCGGCAAAAGCATGGCCGCGATGGGTGGAAAACTGCCCGGCGCGAATGGCACGGGTGTGATCTGCCGTGCCGCTGGCGTTTTGCGCATAGCCCTGCGGAAACCGCGAGATTGACGAGGCCCCAAGCCCGATCAACACCGGCGCGCTGTCCTCGGTATAGCCCTGAAAGTTCCGCCGCAGCTTGCCCGCACGCGCGGCTTTCGCCATGCCGTCCGTGGGTTTGGCGAAATGGTCGATGCCCAGCTCGTCATAACCCGCCGCCAAAAACTGCGCCCGCGCCACTTCGAACAGGTCCAGCCGTTCTTCTGGCGTCGGCATGCTGTCCGAGGAAATCATCTGCTGCCGCCGGCTCATCCATGGCACATGGGCATAGCCGTAAAGCGCCACGCGATCTGGCGACAATTCAAGCAATTGCGCGACAGAGGCCGCGATTTTCGCCTGCGTCTGATGCGGCAGACCGTAAAGAATATCGGCGTTCAGGCTGGTCACCCCGCGCGCGCGGATCATCTGCGCCACGGC
Organism: Cypionkella sp.; assembly: GCF_036782355.1. Taxonomy (NCBI): domain Bacteria; kingdom Pseudomonadati; phylum Pseudomonadota; class Alphaproteobacteria; order Rhodobacterales; family Paracoccaceae; genus Cypionkella; species Cypionkella sp. The sequence goes on along the minus strand of NZ_DAIPZF010000045.1, from coordinate 1,762 downwards.
TTGCGTGGTCTCAAAGGGTTGCTCGCGGCCAATCGCGGCTTGGATCTGCGGGTCAAAATCCTGCACCCCAATCGAGGCGCGGTTCATCCCAGCGGCGACCAAAGCATCCAGACGCGCAGCATCAATTTCCATCGGGTCAATCTCGACCGAAAACTCGCCGCCCTCGGCCAAAGGCGCCACCGCAAAGATCGCGGCCGCCAAATCGCGCATCGCTGCGGGCGACAGCATGGTTGGCGTCCCGCCGCCCCAATGCAGCCGCGACAGCCGCACGCCTTTTGGCAAATGCTGCTTCAGCAGAGCAATTTCCTGATGCAGCATCAAAGCATAGGCCACCACTGGCGCATCTGAAACCGTGCCTTGGGTGCGACAGGCGCAAAACCAACACAACCTTCGGCAAAACGGCACATGCACATAAAGCGAAATCTCGGATCCCGCCGGCACCGCCGCGATCCAATTTGCAAAGTCATCGGGCCCGACCCCACCCGCAAACTGCGGCGATGTAGGATAAGACGTATAGCGGGGAACGCGGGCGTCAAAAAGACCCATGCGTGTGAGTTGCGAATGGACTGTCATAGGTCTACCCTAGGCAAAGGCTATGCGCGCGCCTTGACTCAGATCAAACCGAAGGTGGACAGATGTCACAGCACGACCTGAAACTGGGCCACCCAAGTTGCGGCGATTGCCCGATCCGCCACCGCGCCGTCTGTGCGCGCTGCGAAGCGGATGAATTGGCGCATTTGGACGCGATCAAATATTACCGCAGCTTTCAGGCCGGGCAGACGGTGATCTGGTCGGGGGACCGGATGGATTTTGTGGCCTCGGTTGTCTCTGGAATCGCGACGCTGACCCAGACCATGGAAGACGGCCGCCGGCAGATGGTTGGCCTGTTGCTGCCATCGGATTTTGTCGGGCGTCCGGGGCGCGGCCATGCGGCCTATGATGTCACCGCCACCACCGATCTGGTGATGTGCTGTTTTCGTAAAAAGCCGTTCGAGGAAATGATGATCTCGACCCCGCATATCGGGCAGCGCTTGCTGGAAATGACACTGGACGAATTGGACGCGGCGCGCGAATGGATGCTGCTGTTGGGCCGCAAAACCGCGCGCGAAAAGATCTCGAGCCTGCTTGCAATCCTTGCGCGCCGCGACGCCAGCCTGAAGGCGGGTACGGGGGCTTGCAGCTTTGATCTGCCGCTGACCCGCGAAGAGATGGCCGATTATCTGGGCCTGACCTTGGAAACCGTCAGCCGCCAGATCTCGGCGCTGAAACGCGAAGGCGTGATCGAGCTGGAAGGCAAGCGCCATGTCAAGGTCGCCGATATTGATCGGCTGATCGAGCAGACCGGCGATGATTCCGATGGCGGGATGCTGGGGTAGATGCAAAGCGCGTCACAGAACATCGCGCCAAAGGGCGAACTGACGCTGCGCACGCTGGCGATGCCGCGCGATGTCAACACCAATGGCGATATCTTTGGCGGCTGGGTGCTGTCACAAATGGACATGGCCGCCGGCATCGTCGCCAGTGCCCGCGCGCAAGGCCGTGTCGCCACCGTAGCGATTGACGCGATGAAGTTCATCCGCCCGGTCAAAGTGGGCGATGTGCTGTGCATCTATGTCCACATCGCCCGCATCGGCCGCACCTCGATGGCAATGGAGATCGAGGCCTGGGTGCTGCGCAACCGCCAAGACCAACGCGAAAAGGTCACCGAGGCCGTGTTCACCTTTGTGGCCATTGACGAGGCAGGCAAGCCGAGGGTTGTGCC
>NZ_DAIPZF010000044.1:3133-24597 GCF_036782355.1 Cypionkella sp. | reverse complement strand
TGTACCAGCGCTTTGGGACAGTGAAGGAACCAGATATGACCAAGCCAGCCACCGCACGCGTGGACCAGCTGCTGTCCTCGATGGGCTACGGCTCGCGTAAGGATATGGCGCGGATGGCAAAGGCCGGCGGCATTAGCTTGGACGGCGGCGATCTGCTCGATGTCAGCCAGCGCATCGCGATCACGCCCGATTTGCCGCGCCGGATGCAGATTGACGGGGCAGCGCTCGATCCGGTGGCGGGGCTGGTAATTCTTTTGCACAAACCTTTGGGCATGACCTGCTCGCACAAAGAACAGGGCCCATTGGTCTATGACATCCTGCCAGACCGCTGGCGGCGGCGCGATCCGGCGATTTCGACCATTGGCCGCTTGGACAAGCAGACCTCGGGGCTTTTGCTTCTGACCGATGACGGCGCGCTCTTGCACCGTGTCATCAGCCCCAAGCGGCATGTGAAAAAGACCTATCGTGCCAAGCTGGACCGCCCACTTTCAGGCCAAGAGGCGGCGCTGTTTGCGGCAGGGGAACTGCTGCTGGAGGGCGAGGATAAGCCACTGGCGCCAGCCAAGCTGGAGGTGATCTCGGACACCGAAGCGCTGCTGCATGTGACAGAGGGGCGCTATCATCAGGTGCGACGCATGTTTGCGGCCACTGGCAACCATGTGGTCTCGCTGCACCGTGAAGCCTTAGGCGGCCTTGCTCTGCCCGAGACGCTGGCTCCCGGCCAATGGAAGCTGCTGGATGCTGAAGAGATCGCCTCGATCTTTCTCTAAGGCCTCTCGCTTTTGGTCATCTGTGCCAAGCGCAGCGCGAGCTTGTCTTTGCAAACCCTATCTTGGTGAGGCGCGCACGGAAGATGAGGGCTAGGCAGGCGGGCGCAGATACTTGGGCGGGCGTGATTGTAGATCCGCAATCGGATGCCCCCCCTCTGCCGCCTGAGCGCGGCGAGCTGGACGGAAAAGCCAACCGCGGGTCAGGCGGTTGGCTTGGTTTTGGGGCAGCAAAGCGGCTGATTTATCCGATGATGCCGACAAAGGTTTGCGAAGGCCGCATCACGGCGGCGGTCTTCGCGGGGTCGGCGTGATAATAGCCGCCCAGATCCACAGGCTTGCCTTCGTTTGCCGTCAACTCGGCCAGGATCTTCGCCTCGTTTTGCGCCAAGGCCGCAGCAATAGGCGCGAAATGCGCGGCAAGACCCGCGTCTTCAGTCTGGGCAGCCATCGCCGCCGCCCAAGCCCAGGCAAAGTAGAAATGGCTGGTGCGATTGTCGGTCTGGCCGATCTTGGCTTTGGGCGAATGGTCATTGTCCAAGATCGCTTGGGTGGCCGCATCCACGGCTTTGCCCAAGATCAGCGCCTTTGCATTGCCCGAAAGCTCTGCCTGAAACTTCAGGCTTTCGCCCAGCGCGCAGAACTCGCCCAGACTGTCCCAGCGCAGATGGTTTTCCTGCACCAATTGCTGCACATGCTTGGGCGCCGAGCCGCCAGCTCCGGTTTCAAACATGCCGCCCCCCTGCATCAGTTTGACAATCGACAGCATCTTGGCCGAGGTGCCCAGTTCTAGGATCGGGAACAGATCGGTCAGATAATCGCGCAGCACGTTGCCGGTGACCGCAATCGAGGTTTCCCCCCGCCGAATGGTTTCCAGCGACAGCCGTGTCGCCTCGCGCGGGGCAAGGATCTGGAACTTATCGGCCACACCCGCCGCCGCCAGCAGCGGTTTGACATAGGCGATCAGTTCCGCATCATGCGCGCGCGCCGCATCCAGCCAGAAAATCGCCTGACAGTTTTCCGCCTTTTGCCGGGCAATCGCCAGATGCACCCAATCTTCGATCGGCGCTTTGCGCGCCGAGGCCGAGCGCCAGATGTCGCCTGCCTCGACCTTGTGGCTGTGCAGCACTTCGCCATTGGCCAGCACCATCCGCACGGTGCCGGCATGCGGCACTTCAAAGGTGGTGGGGTGGCTGCCGTATTCTTCGGCCTTTTGCGCCATCAGCCCGACGTTTTGCACCGTGCCAGCGGTGGCCGGATCCAGCGCGCCGGTTTCCTTGAAATAGCGGATCGCCTCGTCATAAACCACGGCGTAAGAGCTGTCAGGAATGACGCAATTGGTATCGGCCGCGCGGCCATCCGGGCCCCAGCCCTTGCCGCCTGCACGGATCAGTGCGGGCATCGAGGCGTCGATGATCACATCAGACGGCACATGCAGGTTGGTGATGCCCTTATCGGAATTCACCATATAAAGCGGCGGGCGGCTGGCAAGCGTGGCGTCAATCGCTGCCAAAATCTCGCTTGCCTGCGGCAGTTCGGCAATCCGCTCCAGCATCGCGCCAAGCCCTGCGTTTGCGCTGATACCAGCCGCATCAAACACCGCGCCATAGCTGTCAAACACTGGTGCCAGATACGCGCGCACCGCATGGCCAAACAAGATCGGGTCCGAGACCTTCATCATCGTGGCCTTCAGGTGCAACGAAAACAGCACGCCCTGGGCTTGGGTGGCCGCAATCTGCTGATCCAAAAACGCCCGCAGCGCGCGCGCCGACATAAAGGTTGCATCCACGACCGCACCTTCAGGGAATTTCACCCCATCTTTCAGCACAGTAACCGCGCCATCTTCGCCCAAAAGCTCAATGCGCACCGGCCCCGCCTGCGCTGCCGTCAGCGTGGCCGAGGTTTCATTGGCAAAGAAATCATCCGCCGCCATGGTCGACACATGGGTCTTGCTGTCTGCCGCCCAAGTGCCCATCGAATGCGGATGCGCCATCGCGTAGTTTTTCACCGCAATCGCGGCGCGGCGGTCAGAGTTGCCCTCGCGCAGCACCGGATTGACCGCCGAGCCTTTCAGCGCATCATAGCGGCGGCGCGCCTCTTTTTCGGCCTCGCTTTGCGGGTCTTCGGGATAATCGGGCAGCGCATAGCCCTGCGATTGCAATTCCTTGACCGCCGCCACCAGCTGCGGCACCGAGGCCGAAACGTTTGGCAGCTTGATCACATTGGCGCTGGGCTTCGTCACCAAAGCGCCCAGATCGGCCAGATCATCGGGCTGGCGCTGTTCGGGCGAGAGCCCCTCGGGGAAGGCCGCAATGATGCGGCCTGCAAGCGAGATATCGCGGGTGCCGACACTGACGCCCGCCGCCGCCGCAAAGGCCTGAATGATCGGCAACAGCGAGGCCGCCGCAAGCTGCGGCGCTTCGTCAACCGTGGTGTAAATGATGTCGGGCGTTGGGCGGTTGGTCATATCGGAACCTGTTCTTGTTTGGTTAGAGAAATCGGCCCCAAGCCGGGCCATCGGTCAGCTGCCAGCAGCGGCAACCCTTTGCGGTGAAGTTTACGCAAGAAGCGGCGCAGACGAAAGGTCTTGCGCGCAGATTGGCCTAAACCACCGTCACCACCAGCGTGCCAAGGCCTGCAATGCTGGCCTCCATCACATCGCCAATGGCCACGGCCGCCACCCCCGCAGGGGTGCCCGCCATAATCACATCGCCCGCCTGCAATTCGAAATAGTGCGAAAGATAGGTGATGATTTCCGGCACCTTCCAGATCATCTGGTTCAAATCGCCGTCTTGGCGCAGCGCGCCATTGACCCGCAGCGCAATCTGCCCCGCAGTCAGGTGCCCAACCTCGGCCACAGGCCACAGCGGGCCAACCGGGCCCGAGCGTTCAAAGGCCTTGCCAATTTCCCAAGGCCTGCCCAGCTTTTTCGCCTCGCCCTGCAAATCGCGCCGCGTCATGTCCAAGGCGATGCCATAGCCCCAAACGTGATCCAGCGCCTTTGCTGCGTCGATGTTGCGCCCACCAGATTTCAGCGCGATCAGCAGCTCGACCTCGTGATGCACATCGCGGCTTTGCGCTGGATAGGGAAACTGACCCGAGGCATCCAGATTATCGGGGTTCTTTTGGAAAAAGAACGGCGGCTCGCGGTCGGGGTCATGGCCCATTTCCACCGCATGGGCGGCAAAGTTGCGGCCAATGCAATAGACCCTGCGCAGCGGAAACGCCCTGCCGTCACGGGTGGGGATGTGCGGCGCGCGCGGGGCGGGGATCACAAGATCGGGCATAGCATACCTTTGTTATCGCAGGGGTCTTCAGTTCAAATCTTTCAACAGCCGCCCGTGCTGGCGCACTTGGGTCAGCACCTCGTCAAAGCGGGTCAGGCCGCGGCCTTGCAGCATCGGCAACAGCTTTAAAAACGCATCCGCCGTGGCGATTGCATCGCCCAGCGCGGTGTGGCGGGCCTCTTCAGGAATGGTGATGCCAAGCCGATGGGTCAGCGCATCCAGCGTATGGGTTTCGTGCTGGCCCCAGATCACCGCCGACAACAGCACGGTGTCCAAAATCGGATTGTCAAAGCGCAGGCCAATCTGTCCCTCGATCCGGCGCAGAAACTGCATGTCAAAGGGCGCGTTATGCGCGATCAGCACCGCGCCCGCGGCAAAGTCATGCAAGCGGCGCGCCACCTCGGCCATCGGCGGCGCATCGGCAACCATCGCGTCGGTGATGCCATGCACCTTGGTCGAGGCGGCGGGAATTTTGCGCTGCGGATTGACCAGCATGTCAAACACTTCGGTCTTCAGCCTGCGCCCGTTGACAATGCGCACGGCGGCAATCTGCACCACCTCGTCGCCCTGATCGGGCAAAAGCCCGGTGGTTTCGCTGTCAAACACCACATAGGTCAGCGCATCCAGCCGCGCCTCGGCGACCGAGGCATTGCGCGCGCCCGACAACAGATCAAAGTCATAAACCACATCGCGCAGCACCGGATCAGGCCGCGCTGTTTCCCGCCGCGCCACCCGCAAAGGCAAACAAAGCGCAGCACCCTGCGCCGTGGTTTCGGGCCAGATGTCGGTGGCATGGGCGACCAAGACCGCGCGGCCGCTGATTTCGGGCATGGCAGGGTCGATCGGCTGGGCCAGCCAAGCCTCCAGATCAGCCAGAGCCAGCACCTCGCCCTGCCAAGACAGCCGCAGCAGCGCGTCAGAGCCGTCTTCCTCAAGGCTAAGATGAAACCGGCGCGCCGGCAGATTGCGCACCAAAAGCGCCAGCAAACCAATCACCTCAAAGCCATTGCAATGCAAAAGCAAAGGCGCGGCTTTCTGGCTGAGCAAAACGCCACTGCCCGCCACCTGCGCCGCAACCCCGTCCAAAAGATCCGAGGCCCGCGTCAGCATCAGCGGCCAATCTTCGCCGCGACTTTGATCGTGACGCTGCGAAAGCTCGGTCACCGCTTGGCCCAGCCGCGCCACCTCGCCCTGCAGCGCCTCGCGCAAATCAGGCGGCAAAGCGGGGTTGGGCAGCGCTTCGATCAGGGTGGCAAGATTGGCGGCAGGGCGGCCAAAGCGGTCAAACATCTCGACCACCAAAGCCTCACGGCGGGCAGCGGCGTTCAGATCGGCGGTGACATCTTGCAGCGTCAAAACATAGCCCGCAGCCGCCCCCGCCTCGGGCTGCAACAGCCGCATTCGTGCCGCCAGCACCCGTGCCCCCGCCCGCGTGCTGCACAAAAGATCCGAGGCCGCATCGGCGTCGCCCGTGGCGCAAAGCCTGCCATAGGCATGCTGCAACGGCCCCGCGTGCAGATAGTCAAACAGGCTGCGCCCCAAACCCGCCGGCCCGATTGCCCGCAACAGCCCAACACCCAAGCCATTGTAAAACACGATGCGATGATCGGCCGAACACAGCAAAACCCCCGCCGGCACATCGGCCAACAGCGCCCCAAGCCGCGCGTTTTCCCCCGACAGCCGCGCGGTTTCACGCGCCACCGCCTCGGCCAAGGCCGATCTGGTCTGCGCAAGGCTGTCACTTGCCGCCCGCGCCGCAGGGCCAAGATCGCCCAGATGCAGGGCTTGGCGCGCAGGCAAGGCGGCGGTCACATCGCCATGCACGCGGGCGCGCAGATCGCCCGCCAATTGATCAATCGGCTTGGCAAAGCGCATGTCCAGCAGCAGCCAAACCCCTGCCATCAGCCCCAAGAGCGCAAAGCCTGAAACCACGCCCGCCTGCACAAAACCCGCCATCACACCGCTGCGCACCACAGCGGCCAGCGTCGCCCCCGCCTGCGCCAGATGATGATAGCCCAGCCACAACCCCGCCAAAAGCGCCGCCAGCGCCGCCAGCGCCAGCGCCACAAAGATCAGAAAAAGCTGTAGCCTGACCCGCATCTAGCCGCCTTGGCCCAGCAGGCGGCGCACCTCGTCGCGCAGCTCTTTCAGCTCGAAGGGTTTGGCGATAAAGCCATCCGCCCCCAAGGCAATGCCTTTGCGCCGTTCAATCGCCGAGCCCCGCGCCGTCATCATCAGGATCTTCACATCCGACAGATTTGGGTCCAGCCGCATGCTTTGGCAGATTTCATAGCCCGAAATCTCGGGCAGCATCACATCCAGCAAAACCAGATCGGGGTGGGTTTCGCGGATGCGCGCCATCGCCTCGCCGCCATTGGCGATCCGGTCGGGCGCATAGCCCTCGCGCGTCATCAAAAAATCCAGCGCAAGGGCGATATTGTCTTCGTCCTCGATCACCAGAACCTTTGGCTTTTGCGCGGGGCTTGCCATGCTACTTGGCCTGACAGGCGGCAAGCTGCAGCGCATCGTCTGCGGCGGCGGGATACCACTCGGCCCCGGTCAGGGTGCCATCGGCGACAATCACGGCACCTTCGATCAGATCGGCGCGCAGACCCTTGGCGCAATCCACCGCAATCGGCACGCGGCGGGTGGGCTGCCAGCGCTGCACCAGCACCACCTCGCCCTGACGGATCGCCGGATTTTCCAGCGAGGTCTTGGCGCTGACACCATCATAGGCGGCAAAGCGTTGGTGGATCGGGAAAAGATAGGTCCAGGGCCGCCATGCCTGCTTGGTCTCGGGGGCCGATAGAATGATCACGCCCTGCGGCAGGGCACCGCTGGCGCGCGGATACCAAGTGTATTCATTCCAAACGGTAAAGCTTAGCATCCCCAGCCCAATCGCCGCCGGAATGGTCCAGCTGGGCAAGATGCCGCGGCTGACTTTTCGCACCATAAGCACAAGGCCCGCAAGCCCAGCGCCCGCGGCGATCATCCCGATAAAGTCCCAAAACATAAACCGTTTCCTTTAGGTTCTTGCACCGCGGGCTTGGCCCACAGCTGATTGCATGGTCCGCACGACCACAAAAGCATCGCGCAGATGCGCGCGTTCGAAATCCGAAAGATCAGAGGGCGCCATAAAGTTATCCGCCGCCTTGCCCGCGCGGATCAGCCGCGCCTGATGGTCAAGCCGGGTCTGCGCGATCAGATCATAAGCATCCAGCAGATCGGCCCCGCCCGAGGTTGAAATCACCCCCGCATCGCCCGCCGCCAACAGCCGCGCGCGGGTATTGGCCACCGCCGATTGCCCGATCAAGGCATAGACCCGCCCCAAATCGGTCAGCGGCACCACGCCGTTATGCTTCAGATCAATCTGGTTTTTATGCTCGCCCGACCGAAAGGTCGCAAAGCCGCGCAGCAGGCCCAAGGGCGGGGTATGGGTCAGCGAATTGGCGATCATATGGGCCACAAAGATCGAGTTCTCGGCCGCCTCGGCCAAGGTTTCCGCCTGCAAATCGCTGAACAAAGACACCGTCCCGCCAATCGGGCGCAGATCAAACATCACCGAGGCCAGCATCTGCGCCATCGGGTCAGGTGTGGCGATCCAGCGGCGGAAATAGCCGCGCCAAGTGCTGATGCGCGCGCACCATTTCGGATTGGTCGCCATCATCTCGCCGGGGCAATAGACATAGCCGCAGGCATGCAGACCGTCGCAGACATATATCGCCAGCGCCGCGAAATAGGCCATGTCGTCCTCGGTTGCGGCATCGTCGATGAACAAGCAGTTGTCCTGATCTGACACGCCGGTTTGCTCTTGGCGGCCCTGACTGCCACAGGCAAGCCAAAGATAGGGCACGGGCGCGGGGCCAAGGTTCGCCTCGGCCAAGGCCAAAAGCCGCCGCGTCACCGTATCGGCAATATCGGTGATCAGCCGCGTGGTGACCTGATGCGCGGTATTGCCGCCGACCAATTGCACCAAAAGCTGCGGGATCCGCGCAGTGACCGCCGCCATCTGCGCCACGCTTTGCGCTCCGGCCAGATCCCGCACCAATTGCGCCGAAGAGGTCGCCTGAAACCGCGTGATATCGGTTTGGGTGATCATGCCGATCAACCGCCCCGCCTCGACCACCGGCAGATGGCCGATGCGACGCTCCAGCATCAGGTTCAGCACATCCGCGCCCAAAGCCTCGGGCGGCAGGCTGATCGGCGTGCCGCTCATCACCGCGCGCACCGGCGTGCTGGCAGGCAGACCGGCGGCCAAAACCTTGCCAGTCAGATCGCGGGTGGTGACCAGCCCGATAAAGGCCCCGGCCTCGACCACACCCAGACAGGAAATCTTGCCATCGCGCATCCGGGCGGCGGCCGATTGCACCGTATCTTCGGGCCCGCAGCTTTGCGGATCGCCGGTCATCAGATCGCCCACGGTCTGCATCGCAAGATCGGTGTTGCGCCGATCCCCGGCGCGGCCACGGGTGAAAAACCGCTGAAACGGCGGCGCGCTTTGCATCAGGGCGTGAAATTCAGCCGCCGGCAGATGCAGCAGCACGCAGTCCTCAAGCGCCAGCGCCGTGGTCGCGGCCAGACCGTCGCGCATCAGCCCGCGCTCGCCAAAAGAGTTGCGCGGCCCCAGCAAAGACACCAAGCCGCCCGAGGCATCCTGCACCTCGACCGAGCCGGTTTTGATCAGATAAATCCCGTCCAGCGGCGCGCCAAAATGGTAAATCTCGGCGCCGGCCTGCACTTCACTGCGGCGGAAGGAATGGGCGACACGCACCAACTCGTCCTGCGGCAGGCTGTCATAAGGATGCACGCTTTGCAGAAAACCGATGATCGCTGAACTGGTTTCCAAAGCGGCCTCCCCAACAGGAAAGCGCGCCCCCGAAGGGACGCGCCATTGATTTTAGTGCGACTGAGCCTTGCCAGCACCGCGAGGAATGCGGATGCCTTCGACCAGATCTTGGATCGCTTGTGGCGGTGCTGCGGTTGCCCGCGACACGGCGAAAGCCACAGCAAAGTTGACCAGCGCGCCGACAGCCCCGAAGGAGGTCGACTTGATCGACAGCAGCAAAGGAGCCGCGTCGGTATAGCTGTTGGTATCTGGGATAAAGAACCAGCCCTTGTGCAAGAAGATATACACAACGGTGACCAACAGACCCGAAAGCATGCCCGCAACCGCGCCCACGTTGTTGATGCGCTTCGAGAAGATGCCCATCATCAGTGCAGGGAAGATCGAAGCCGCTGCCAGACCGAAGGCCAAAGCCACCGTCTGCGCCGCAAACCCAGGAGGGTTCAGACCCAGATAGGTTGCAACCGCAATCGCCACGCCCATCGACACACGCGCCGCCATCAGCTCGCCTTTTTCCGAGATGTTCGGGTTCAGCGAACCCTTGATCAAGTCATGCGAGATTGCCGAAGAAATTGCCAACAACAGGCCAGCAGCGGTCGACAAAGCAGCCGCAAGGCCACCAGCCGCAACCAAAGCCACAACCCAACCTGGAAGCCGTGCGATCTCAGGGTTCGCAAGAACCATGATGTCGTTGTTCACGGTCAGCTCGTTGCCAGCCCAGCCTTTTGCAGCTGCGGCAGCGTTGAAGTCTTCGTTCTTCGACTTGTCGTTATAGAACTCGATCAAGCCATCGCCGTTCTTGTCTTCGAACTTCAGCAGACCCGTGGTCTCCCAGTTCCTCATCCAATCTGGGCGGGCTTCATAAGCAATCGGGTCCGACTGCGTGCCGTTTGGATAGATGTTGCTGATCAGGTTCAAACGCGCCATTGCGCCCACAGCCGGAGCCACGGTGTAAAGCAATGCGATAAACACCAGCGCCCAGCCAGCAGATGCACGCGCATCAGCCACTTTTGGCACGGTGAAGAAGCGCACGATCACGTGTGGCAGGCCAGCAGTACCGATCATCAACGACATGGTGAACAAGAACATGTTCAAAGTGGTGTCGCTGTGGCCGGTGTATTTGGCAAAGCCCAGCTCTTGCACAACTTGGTCCAGCTTTGCCAACAAAGGCATGCCGGATTCAATGTGGGTCGAGAACAGGCCCAAAGGTGGCAGCGCATTGCCCGTCAGCTGCAACGAGATAAACACAGCAGGAATGGTATATGCGAAGATCAGAACGACGTATTGTGCCACCTGCGTGTAGGTGATGCCCTTCATGCCGCCAAGAACAGCATAGAAGAACACAACGGCCGCGCCGATATAAAGGCCGGTCGATGCTTTCACTTCCAAGAAGCGCGAGAAAGCAACGCCAACGCCGGTCATCTGACCGATAACATAGGTCACCGAGGCCACAATCAGACAGATCACGGCAACAAGACGTGCCGACTGGCTGTAGAAACGGTCGCCGATGAATTCTGGCACGGTGAACTTGCCGAACTTACGCAGGTAAGGCGCAAGCAACATCGCAAGCAGAACGTAGCCGCCGGTCCAACCCATCAGGTAGGCCGAGGTGTCGTAGCCGCCAGCAGCAATGATACCCGCCATCGAGATGAAGGAAGCTGCCGACATCCAGTCAGCGCCGGTTGCCATACCGTTCAGAACGGGGTGAACCCCGCCGCCAGCGGTATAGAATTCAGATGTGGTGCCCGCACGGGCCCAGATCGCGATGCCGAAGTACAGCGCGAAAGTCGCACCGACAACAAGCAGATTGAGGGTAAACTGATCCATTATTTCTGCGCTCCCTTATTCTTCAACGCCGAATTCTTTGTCTACTTTGCCCATTTTCCACGCGTAGAAGAAAATCAGACCAAGAAAGACCAGAATCGAGCCTTGTTGAGCAAACCAGAAGCCGAGGTCAGTGCCCCCGACAGCGATACCCGACAGCATCGGGCGCAGCAGAATGCCAAAGCCGAAAGAACAAACGAACCAGATAACCAGACAAACGCTGATGATCTGCTTGTTCGCTGCCCAATAGGCGTTGGACGAGGTATTGTCCGCCATAGCATGTTACTCCCTGTGTTATATCCCTTCCCGCCACCCGATTGCTTGGATGACAGGCCTCCCGTTACGCCGAAACCCCTGCCACGATTGCGCCAAGGCCCTTGCGGATAGCTGCGATCTCTCCCATCGCATCGATCCGCTCTAGAACCCCTTTGCCTTCGTAATAGGCGATCAACGGTGCCGTCTGCGCATGATAGGCTTTCAGCCTCTCGCCCACAGTTTCGGCGTTATCGTCGGCCCGACGTTTAAAGTCGGTGCCGCCGCATTTATCGCAAACGCCCGCAGCTGTGGGGCGCTTGAATTCGTCATGGTAGCCTTCGCCACAGGCGCAGGTATAGCGGCCCGACACGCGCGCGACCATAGCGGCGTCATCGACCTCTAGGCTGATCGCAGCCGTCACCCGCAGGCCCGCATCCGCCAGCAGCACATCAAGCGCTGCGGCCTGCGCGCTGGTGCGGGGAAAGCCGTCCAGAATGATGCCATTGGCCACATCGGGCTGTGCCATCCGCTCGGCCAAAATCGCCAGAACGATCTCGTCCGAAACCAGACCGCCCGCAGCCATCACCGCGCGCGCCTGCGTCCCCGCAGCCGAGCCAGAGGCCACCGCCGCGCGCAGCATATCCCCGGTCGACAGCTGGATCAGACCAAAGTCTTCTTCCAGCATCCGCGCTTGGGTGCCTTTGCCAGCCCCCGGTGGGCCCAAAAGGATCAGAACAGCAGCCATCTCTTAGGCCTTGTTCATGCGGTTGGCGATCAGATCATCGACCACCGAAGGATCGGCCAGCGTCGAGGTATCGCCCAGCGCGCCAAAGTCATTCTCGGCAATCTTGCGCAAAATCCGGCGCATGATCTTGCCCGAGCGGGTTTTCGGCAGGCCGGGGGCCCATTGAATAAGATCTGGCTTGGCAATCGGGCCGATTTCGGTGCGCACCCAAGCTTCCAGCTCTTTGCGCAGCGCGTCCGAGGGCTCTTCGCCGCCCATCAGCGTGACATAGGCGTAAATCCCCTGCCCCTTGATGTCATGCGGATAGCCAACCACAGCAGATTCCGCGACCTTGGGGTGGGCGACCAGCGCGCTTTCGACCTCGGCCGTGCCCATGCGGTGCCCCGAGACGTTGATCACATCGTCAACGCGGCCGGTGATCCAGTAATAGCCATCCTTATCGCGACGGCAGCCGTCACCGGTAAAGTAATAGCCGGGATATTGCGCGAAATAGGCTTCTTCAAACCGCGCATGATCGCCCCAAAGCGTGCGCATCTGCCCCGGCCAGCTGTCGGCGATGCACAGCACGCCATCAGCCACGGTTTCCGATTGCACAACGGCATTGGCCGGATCAAGGATCACCGGCTGCACGCCAAAGAACGGCAGCGTCGCCGACCCCGGCTTTTGCGGCACAGCGCCGGGCAGCGGCGTGATCAAATGACCGCCGGTTTCGGTCTGCCAGAAGGTATCGACAATCGGGCATTTGCCCTTGCCGACATGGATGTTGTACCAGTTCCAAGCCTCGGGGTTAATCGGCTCGCCCACCGACCCCAGCAGCTTGAGGCTGGACAGGTCATGCTTGGCGGGCCATTCAGCGCCCATGCCCATCAGGCTGCGAATAGCCGTGGGGGCGGTGTAGAACTGCGACACCTTATGCTTGGCGCAAACCTCCCAGAAGCGGCCCGCGTCTGGATAGGTTGGCACACCTTCAAACATCACCGTCGTCGCCCCATTGGCCAGCGGGCCATAGATGATATAGCTGTGCCCGGTCACCCAACCCACATCGGCAGTGCACCAGAACACATCGCCGTCATGGTAATCAAAGGTCATCTGCTGCGTCATCGCCGCATAAACCAGATAGCCGCCCGAGGTATGCACAACCCCCTTCGGCTTGCCGGTAGACCCCGAGGTGTAAAGGATAAACAGCGGATCTTCGGCACCCATCTCGACATAGGGGCAATAGGGCTTTGCCGCAGCCATTGCCGCCTTTACGTCAATGTCACGACCCTCGACCCAAGAGGTTTGATCGCCGGTGTGCTTGACCACCAGACATTTGACATGATCGTCACAATGCAACAGCGCCGCATCCGTATTGCTTTTCAGCGCGGTTTTCTTGCCACCACGCGGCGCGAAATCAGAGGTGATCACCACTTTGGCTTCGGAATCATTGATCCGGTTGGCCAAAGCATCCGGCGAAAAGCCCGCAAAAACGATCGAATGAATAGCCCCAATGCGCGCACAAGCCAGCATCGCATAGGCAGCCTCTGGGATCATCGGCAGATAGATCACCACCCGATCGCCACGGCCAACGCCCTGCTCTTTCAGCACATTCGCCATCCGCGAGGTGTTTTCCAACAGCTGCGCGTAAGTAATGTGCAGCGCAGGCGTCGATGGGCTATCGGGCTCCCAGATGATGGCGGTTTGATTGGCGCGGGTCAGCATATGACGGTCAATGCAATTGGCCGAGACGTTCAGCGTGCCGTCTTCATACCATTTGATCGAGACTTCGCCGCGCTTAAAGCTGGTATTTTTGACCTTGGTGTAATCCTGGATCCAGTCAATCCGCTGGCCTTGCTCGGCCCAGAACGCCGTCGGGTCGTCGACAGAGGCCTGATACATCGCCGCATATTGGACTGCATTCACATGCGCCTTGGCGATAAAATCATCTGAGGCTGTGTATTTCAGCTCTGCCTGAGCGTGATCCGACATGAAACTTTCCTTTTCCCAGTCGCGCAAATGCGCTTACCAAACGGCCTGCCAGCGTGGCAGGGCTCCCCCGTTTCTTTGGACCATGATAGCGCGATTGTAAAAATTTTGATAACTCTTTTTGCAGGCGTGATTATTTTGTCAATAAATTAACAAAGCTGATGGTGAATTTTGTAAAATTTATGAAAAGTGGTAATGAATTTATGCCCTGCAAAGCTGAAAGCCGCACCATGTCGCCGCATAAAGTGGCAAAGTCTATGCCCCAAGCGGGCTTTGGCCTGTGCGCGCGACTCAAACCAGCGCGCACAATGCGCTGATCAAGCCTTTGTGATTCGCGGTTGCGAATCAGCTGAATTCAGCTCTGCCAAAGAATCCACAAAGCAGGCTTCGGGGGCGGCAAGCCCCGCCTGTTTCAGCGCCTTTGCCACCTCGGGGCGCGCGCCGATCAGATACAAGATTTCGTGCTTGCGTGCCATTTTCTGCGCCAAAAGCGCAAAGGAATGCGCACCGGTGCTGTCGATAAATGGCACATCGGTGAAATCCACCGCCAGCCCGCGCGGGGCCTCGGCCAGTTGATCCAAAGCCGCGCCAAGCCGTGCTGCCGCACCAAAGAAATAGGGGCCGTGCAGGCGGTGAACGGCCAAATCAGGGAACTGCGACAAAGGCTCGGTCACCACCGGCGCCTCGACCGAAGCCGCCTCTGACATGCGGTGAATGAACACCAACCCACCCAGCGCAAAGCCTGCGACAATGCCTTCGGACAGATCGCGGAACACCACCAGACCAAAGGTCACCAAAAGCACCACCGCATCGGCGCGACTGGCGCGCAAACAATGCCAGAACTCGGCCTTCTCGGCCATGTTCCAAGCCACCACCGCCAACAGCCCCGCCAAGGCCGCCAAGGGGATATAGCCTGCCAAAGGCGCTGCAATCAGCATGAACAGCAGCACAAACACCGCGTGGATCATGCCCGAGACCGGCCCTTTCGACCCCGCCCGCACATTGGTTGCGGTGCGCGCAATCGTGCCCGTCACACAAATGCCGCCAAACAGCGCCGAGGCGATATTGGCCACGCCCTGCGCCAGCAACTCGGCATTCGGCCGGTGCCTGCGCCCCGACATACCATCGGCCACCACAGCCGACAGCAGCGATTCAATCGCACCCAGCAGGGTAAAGCTGATAGCCCAAGGCAGCGCCACCATCACCAGATCCATCGACAGCGGCGGCAGACTGGGCGCAGGCGGGCTGCGCGGCAAATCGCCAAAGCGCGAATAGATCGTCTCGACCGGCAGCTGCAACGCAAAACTCGCCAGCCCCGCCACCGCCACCGCAATCAGCATATTGGGCAGGCCGGGCGAAATCCGCTTGATGCCGACAATCAGCGCAATCGTGGCGATTGCCACCGCCGCCGCACTGGCGTTCAAACTGGCGCGCGCCTCCCACAGCGCTGCAAGTTTCGGCAAGATCGCCGCAGGCTCGCCCAGCAGCGAAAGCCCAAACAGATCTTTGATCTGGCTGGCAAAGATGATCACCGCAATGCCCGCAGTAAAGCCAAGCGTCACCGGATAGGGAATAAACCGCACATAGCTGCCCAACCGCAGCAGCGCCAAGACCGACAGCATCGCGCCCGACAACAGCACCGCAAGCGCCAGCCCCGCCGCCCCCGTCTGCGTCACACAGGCCGCCACCAGCACAATAAACGCCCCCGCAGGCCCGCCGATCTGAAACCGCGATCCGCCCAGCAAAGACACGATAAAGCCGCCCACAATCGCGGTGAACAAGCCGCGCTCGGGCCCGACCCCGCTGGCAATCGCAATCGCCATCGACAAAGGCAGCGCCACAATCGCAACCGTCAGCCCCGCCACCACATCGGCGCGCAGCTGCCCCAGCCCGTAACCCTCTCGAAAGGTGGTGATCAGCTTGGGGGTGAATTCGCTGGCGGGTTGTCTGGGACTTGGGGTCATCATGCGTTCCTGTTAATATGGCCTACACAAACGCCTCTCAGGGGCATTCGTCAAGCAAGGCCATCATGTCCGCAAATTCTGCCCCACAGCGCCCCGACCCGGTTTCCGCCGCAGATGACGCCGCACGCGCCCAAGCGCGGGCGCTGTTGGCGGGCGCAAACCACGCCGCTTTGGCTTGGACCGACCCAGAGACGCTAACCCCGGGGATCAGCCGCATCGGCTTTGGCCTCACGCCCGAGGGCGTGCCGCTGACGCTGATCTCGGCACTGGCGCCGCATGTGGCGGCGCTGCGCGCGCATCCCGATTGCGCGGTGATGCTGGGCGAGGTGGGCGCGCGCGGCGATGCCTTGACGCATCCGCGCCTGATGCTGCGCGCCCGCGCCGAGTTTATCGCAGCCAGCGACCCAAACCGGGCGGCGCTGCGGGCAGAATGGCTAAAGGGCCACCCGAAGGCAGCCCTTTACATAGATTTCGCCGATTTCAGCTTTGTGCGGCTGCACCCCGTCTCTGCACTTTTGAACGCAGGCTTTGCGCGCGCCTTTCAACTTAGCGCAGCCGATCTGCTTTAGGCCGGGTTATCGCAGCGAATCGTCGCCTGCACCCGCCCCTTCACCGCCACCGGCCATCTCAGATTGACGCTTTGCGCGCCGGTGCTTTGTTCCACCTCGCAATAGGGCGTCACCCATTGCACCGCCCCTGTTGCGGTTGTCAGCGCCCCCTCTGCCACGACAGAGACCAAATTGCGCGCCCGTCCGGCAAAGGGCAATTGCCCCGCCGTATCCACCGTCCAAATGGTCGAGGCCGTGGCTTGTACATGCTGGATATACAAAGGACTTAACGACCGCGTCACCACGCCGTTAAAGGTGTTTTCCTGAAAGTTGATGTTCTTGAATGAGGTAAAAGTCAGATTGGCATAGCTGGTGTCGACGCGGTCCACCCGATCAATATTGCCTTGGCGGGCCGAGAAAACATTGCTGGTGACATTCAGCCCGCTGATCGAATGCCCCGGCCCGCGCGGGGTGACAACAATATAGGAAAACCACGGCGCGCAATGCTGGCAGATAAAAATATTGCCGGTGATCGTCACCGCGCCAAAGGTGAATTCACTGGAAAAGTCGGGAGAAGCATCGTGTTCATTGCTTAGTTCAATAAAGCAATTGTCGATGTAATTTCCGGTGAAATAGGTCTTCGAATTGGGATAGGTCAGCACAACCCCCGCTTTGCGCAGGCCGACATCGGCGCCATCTCCTGCAAAGAAATGGTTGCCGACAAAGACGGTGTTTTGCCCCGCCACCACCGCAAAATGGGCAAAGCGCGAGGCCCGATTGTTGCGGATTTTAACGTCATTGGCATTGGTGTTGATCGCCACACTGCTGCGATCTTGCACCAAAAGCCCCTCCTCGCTGGAATAGAACAAGCAGCGGTCAACATGCAAATCCTGACAGCCCGTGCCTTTCGAAGTAATCGCGCGGTCTTTCGGCTGGTTAAAGGCACAGTCATTCATCACCATGACCGAACCCCGATCGCCCAGAAACACCGCACTTGCCAAAGAGTTGCAGCTAAATTCGATATTATGCATCTCAAAGCGAGACATGACGTCAAAGCCCGAGAAATCCAGCATGTATTTAAAGCGGGTAAAGCTGTAACTGCGCGTCCCCGCCCCGCCCCACAGCGGTTGGCTTAGGGTCAGCGTATTGGTCGCGGTGTTTTTTGAGCGCACATAAACCTCGCGCCCCACCCCCGCGCCCGTCACCAAAGCCCCCACCGGTATCGTGCCGATATTGCTGACGCCGGTCAAATCATAGACATTGCTGGGCGCATAGGTGGCCGTCGCCGTCGCTGTGGTCAGCCCCCAAGCGGCACTTGCCAGCGCCACAAGCGTGCCGTTTGACATCACCCGGCGCTGAGTAAAGCTGCTCAGTCCCACCAAGGCGGCAATATCCAAAGGCTCGGTCAGCTCGATCCGCCGCCCGCCCAGATCCAGCATATTGTGATCGGTGAAATAAAACAGCGCTTGCAGGGCTTTTTTGAACCCCGTCAGCTCGGACCCAAAGGCGGCGGCATAGGTGTCCAGATCATAGTTGCGCGTGCAGGCCAGCCGCATCGCATCGGGCATGGTGATCACGCCTTCAAACTTGACCGGATTGTCAAAAGTCAGATGCGAGCCGATGTAATAGCTGCCCGGCGAGACGATCACGGTTTTGCCATTTGCGGCGGTATCTGCGGCCTCAAAGGCGGCGCGGTCGTCGCTGACCCCGTCACCAATTGCGCCATAATCGCGCACATCGACCCAGTTGAACATCTCGTCATGGAAAACCGAGGTTACATCCTCGATGGTGACATCTTCGATCCGCACGACGCCGCCCGTGGCGCCGGTCAGATCAATCCCAAAGTGGCCATAAACCGGCGCAACGCCCCAAGTCATATCAACCCCTGCGCGGTTGCCCGAACCGATGATCGCCGAAATCGTCACCGGCTTGCCATAGCCGGTCAGTTGCACGCTGGGCCCCTGCTGCACCGCAGAGGCGACATTTGCCCCCGCCGAATTGCCCGCCCAGCCCGCAATCCGCACCGCAGGCAGCGCGCCGCTGATCGCTTTGATCCGCGTGGTGACGCGCAAATACATCCCCGGCAGATAGGGAATTTGCTGAAAACAGCGCAGCTTTTGCACCGAGGTGGTCTTCATCAGCTCAAGACAGCCGCCAAAATCCTGATCGGCGGGCACAAAGGCCGCCGTGGCAAAATCGTCATAGCTGCCCTGCCCTGACCTGCCATCTTCACGCGACCACAGATCCAAGCCCGCCACAAAGGGCGGCGGCATCAGAACCAAACCTTCGGTAATTGCCTTATTCATCGCGTGTCATGCCCCTTTTGCTTGTGCGCACCCCCACAACAGGCGGGCGGTCAAGTCCGAAAGGCTACAAAGAAGGCGTTAACGCAGGCTAAGATCGGCGTGCGCTGCGGCTAGGGGGTTAACCTTTGCGCCACAGTGGTCAGGTTTTTGAAAGCATAGGTAGCCAGAGCAGCGCGGAGCGTTTAGAGTTTATTCACATGTGAGTGAGTGGGTTCATCGTAAGGCGCGTTATGACATTTTATAAAACAGTCTTTTGTTTTGCGCTTGGCGCGATAACCGCGCAGCCAGCCGTGGCAGAGACCCCCGCCTCTTTGTCGATGAATGGCGTCAGCGGCCTGATTGATATGCCCAGCGCAGAACAGCAAAGCGATGGCACCCTAAGCATCGCCCGCTCGGCCTTTGGACCAACGGCGCGTACCACACTTAGCTTTCAAATCACGCCACGGCTTTCGGGCAGCTTTCGCTACTCCAGCATCAAAAACTGGGGGTCCAGCACCGCCCCCAGCACGCTTTTCGACCGCAGCTTTGATCTGCGCTACCAACTGCTGACCGAGGGGCGCTATCTGCCGAATTTGACCATTGGCATGCAGGATTTTATCGGCACCGGCGTGTTTTCAGGCGAATATGTCGTTGCAACCAAATCCTTGGGCCCAAAGCTGAAGCTAACGGCGGGCCTCGGCTGGGGGCGCTTGGGCAGCTATAACGCAATCGGCGCGCCCTTTGGTGCGCGCTCCCGCGTCGCCGTGGGCTTGGGCGGCAATCTGCGCACAGGTGAATGGTTCAAGGGCGATGTCGCCCCCTTTGGCGGCATTGAATATGTCGTCAGCGATAAAATCAGCCTCAAGGCCGAATATTCCTCGGATATTTATCGGGTAGAATCCGGTCTGCGCAAAACCTTTGACCGCAAAACCCCAATCAACTTTGGTGCCGAATACCGCACAAAAACCGGTGCCAAACTGGGACTTTATTCGCTTTACGGTGACAAAATCGGCTTTACCCTCAGCTTTCAGCTGGATCCTTTTCGCAGCCCAACAGGCGGCCAAGCAGGGCCCGGCCCGCTGCCCGTGCGCCCCAGCAGCGCCGCCCAAGGCTGGAGTGATGCGACCGTCGTCACAGCGTTCGATCTGACGCGGCTGCGCGATCAGACCCAAGCGATTTTGGCCAAAGACGGCATCGTGATCGAGGCTTTGGCCGTCACCGCCACCACCGCCGAGATCCGCATCCGCAACACCCAAATCGACAACGCGCCGCAAGCCATCGGCCGCAGCGCCCGCGCCTTGGCCACGGTGATGCCGGCCTCAGTGCGCAGTTTTGAAATTGTGCCGGTCAAGCAAGGCATTGGCTTGTCAAAGGTCGTCATCGCGCGCAGCGATCTGGAAGACCTGCAATTTGATGCTGACCAAGCCGCCCAAAGCCGCGCGCGCGCGCAAATTCTGCCTGCACTTGGACCAATGCCTGCCGAAGCGCTGCGGGGCCAAGGCCTATATCCAAAGCTGAACTACGGGCTTGCACCCTATGTGGCGACCTCGCTGTTTGACCCAAATGCCCCATTGCAAGCCGACCTTGGACTGCGGTTTTCGGCGCGCTATGACATCGCACCGGGCCTGTTCCTTTCAGGGGCTCTCACCAAGAAACTGGCGGGCACCATCGACAGCAAACGCTTGTCCAATTCCATCGCACGCCACAAAGTCCGCAGCGATGCCGCCCTTTACGCCACCCAAGGCGACCCCGCGCTGGAAACCCTGACCCTGGCTTGGTACGCCAAACCCTCTGGCAGCCTTTATACCCGCGTCACGGCTGGCTATCTGGAAGCAATGTATGCAGGTCTCTCGACCGAGCTGCTATGGCAGCAGGTCAACAAACCCTATGCCTTGGGCCTAGAGCTGAACTACGTCAAACAGCGTGATTTCGATCAACGCTTTGGCCTGCAAAGCTATAGCAGCCTGAACGGCCATATCTCGGGCTATTATGATTTGCGCAATGGCTTTCAGGCGCAACTGGATGTCGGGCGCTATCTGGCGGGGGATGTTGGGGCTACGCTGTCGCTGGACCGCGAATTTGCCAATGGCATGCGGGTGGGGGCTTTTGTCACCAAAACCAGCATGTCGGCCAAGGAATTCGGCGAAGGCTCGTTTGACAAAGGCATCCGCATCGACCTGCCTTTGGCTTGGTTCTTGGGCCGCCCAACCCAGAAAGTCGCTGGCATGGTTCTACGCCCGATTACCCGCGACGGAGGAGCCAAGCTGCGGGTCAACAACCGGCTTTATGAAACAATACGCAGCAACCAGCAAAGCAAACTTGACGCGGCTTGGGGAAGATTTTGGAAATGATGATAACCCGCATTGCGCCACTAATTTTGGTATTTCTGACGCTGATAAGCTGCAATTCAGCTGCTCTCAACACTGTGATGTCGAAAGCGAGCGGGCTTGAGACTCCACAGCTGCATGTGACCGCTGAACCCGGGGCTCCTCAACGCCAAATGGGCCTGCTAAATCGTGGCGTCAAGTTTATGATTATGCAGACCGAAATCCTTGAGGACGTTGAGATTTGGGCTGTTTCGGATGGCCCACAGGTTTTCATCAAGGATGGTATGATTATCGGTACGCGTGGGTTTGGACCTGATCTCATGTCAGCACAGGCCCCATCACTGGCGACGATTAAGGCTTTGAGGGATCACAGTCGTGTATATAATGAACTTGATGGCACAGATCGGCTGATTACCCAATCATTTACCTGCAGTGTGGAGACCTCATCTAACACAGCCACGCAACTGACCTTAGACGAAGTTTGTAGAAATGCTGAAACAGTCCTTCGTAACCGCTTTGTCTTTGATGGAAATAGCAACCTGCAAGCCTCAAAACAGTGGATCTCCACGGATGGCGGATTTGCCATAATCGAGTAGAAAATATCCGCAGGCGGAAAGAATGGACTATTTAAATTATCTCAGAACTGTTTAAACT
>NZ_DAIPZF010000044.1:0-3033 GCF_036782355.1 Cypionkella sp. | reverse complement strand
AAAAAGTGAGTTATCAAGATGAAAAAGATTGTTGTAGGCGCAGCCATGTTGATGGCGATTTCTTTTAACGCTGCTGACGCGCAAGTGGCAGGTGCAGCTGCGGGCGCAGGCGGTGCCGCGGCAGTTGGTGTTGCTGGCGGCGTGGGTGCAGGAGCAGGCCTTAGTTTGGCGGGATTGGTCGCTGGCGTAGGCATTCCGGGCTTGATCGTTGCGGGTGTGGTGGTTACCGCCGTGGTTGCAACTGTCGTGAGCAACCCAACAGCCACAACTGGCACCAACTAAGATTACCGGCCTCTGGCCCTGAAACGACCTTAAAGCGCCCTTGCTTTTGCAGGGGCGTTTTTGTTTGCACCCCCGGATAGCCACCGGACAAATGGCAGCCAACCCAATGGTGGCGGCGCAAAAGCCCGTCGCGCCTCAGGCCGCGCGCCACGTTTGATCAAACGATAGGTCCACCGCCAAGCAAGCCTTGAAAGGCTGCGGCTGGCGTGCTTTGCATGGTGCAACACAGGAGCCCGCCATGCGCATCTTTATCAACGGCTTTGGTCGCATTGGTCGATCGGTTTTGCGCGCAGCCCTGCTGGGTGGCGCGACAGATATCGAAATCGCGGGCATCAATGACATCGCCGCAGCCGAGATGTGCGCCTATCTGTTTGAATTCGATTCCGTCTTTGGCGTCTGGCACGGCGATGTGCGGCTGCAAGAGGGCGCGCTGGTGATCGACGGGCGCACCATTCCTTTGCACCGCAGCCCTGATATCTCGGGGCTTGAACTCAAAGGCGTCGATGTGGTGCTGGAATGCACTGGCCGCGCCGATGCCCGCGAAATGGCCACCCGTGGGCTGCGGGCTGGCGCGCGCGCGGTGCTGATCTCGGGGCCCTCCAAGGCCGCCGATCTGACCGTGGTTCTGGGCGCGAATGAGGCCGAGCTTCGGGGCCAAAAGATCGTCTCGAACGCCTCTTGCACAACCAATGCGCTGGCGCCCTTGGTGCGGCTGATCGATGAAAACTGGGGCGTGGTGACGGGGTCGATGACGACGATCCACTGCTATACCGGATCGCAACCGACCATCGACGCCCCTGCTGCCGACTACGCCCGCTCGCGCGCGGCGGCGCTGTCGATGGTGCCCACCACCACCTCGGCCCAGCGCTTGCTGGACCTGGTCCTGCCACAGATCGCGGGCAGGATCGAAGCCTCGGCGGTGCGGGTGCCCACGGCCTCGGTCTCGGCCGTCGATCTGGCGGTGATGACCGAACGGCCCACCACCGCCGCGGCCGTCAACGCAGCCCTTGCCGCCGCAGGTGGGGTGATCGGCACCACGCAAAAGCCGCTGGTCTCGACCGATCTGCGCGCGCGCGCCGAAAGCGTGATCATGGCCCTGCCCGAAACCCGCGTCACCAAAGGCGGCATGCTGCGGGTGTTTGGCTGGTATGACAACGAATGGGGCTTTTCCAACCGCATGCTCGATATCGCGCGCCGGATGGCGGCATGTTAGCGCGGTTTTTCACCGCGGGCCCCTATGATGACGGCTCTGCGGTGACCGGCCATTATTATCAAACCGCCAGCAACGACCCTGCCTGCCCGCAAGTCTGGGGCTATAGCGATGCGCTGTCCTATGCGCCGGGCGACACACTGCGGCTGCATGTCTGCGCCTCGAGCGAGCAGGCACATCTGGTGATCGCGCGCGATGGGCTTAACCCGCAAGTGGTGGTGGATCGCCAAATCAACACCCGCTTTGCCGCCACGCCCGAGGATTGCTCGGAACAGGGCTGCAACTGGCCCGAGGCCTTTGCGCTGCAGATCCCGCCCGACTGGCGCAGCGGGGTCTATACCGTTTCGCTGAGCATCGACGGCCATGCCTCGCAGGCGATGTTTGTGCTGCGCGCAAGCACGCCTGCCGCCCGCATCGTGATGGTGCTCTGCACCGGCACATGGTGCGCCTATAATGATTGGGGCGGGTCGAACCATTACCAAGGCATCACTGGCCCCGCCCGCGCCGATTTCGCGCCGCATGTCAGCCTGCACCGGCCTTGGGCCGAAGGCTTTGTGCGCTGGCCCGAGGGCGCGCCGCGCATCCCGCATGCCTCGCCCCTGCTCAGCCGGCCGCGCTATCCGCATATGGACTATGCCCGCGCCCGCGGCATTTCCAAGAAATACGCCTCTTCGGGCTGGGCCGCGTTCGAGCGCCCCTTTGCGCTTTGGTGCGAAGCCCAAGGCATCGCGATCGACTATACCACCCAGCACGATCTGCACCGCGACCCCGATGCGCTGGCAGGCTACGACCGCGCGCTGATCGTTGGCCATGACGAATATTGGACATGGGAGATGCGCGACCATCTTGAGGCATGGCTGGATGCGGGCGGCAAACTGGCGCGCTTTGCTGGCAATTTCTTTTGGCAAACCCGGCTCTCGGATGATCTAAGCACCCAGACCTGCTTCAAATCCCGCGCCGAGGCCGAAGACCCACAGGCAGACAGCAACCGCCTGACCAGCTATTGGGACCACCCGCGCGTCGGGCGGCCCGCCACCGCCACCATGGGGCTAACCGGTGCCGCAGGCGTCTATGCCGGATGGAGCCGCTGCGCTGCACATGGCTCGGGCGGCTTTGCGATCTATCGCCCCGAGCATTGGGCGCTGCGCGACACCGGCCTTGGCTATGGCGATGTGCTGGGCGCTGCGGCCAAGATCTTTGCCTATGAGGTCGACGGCATCGACTACACCATGACCCAAGGCCTGCCCTTTGCCGCCGCAGACAGCGGCTTGCAAGGCGCGCTGACCCTTGTTGGGCTGTCGCCTGCCACCACGCTGTCGCATGCCACCGGCCCGCATGACCGCGATCTGTTCATCGGCGCGGGCGACGCCGAGGATCTGGCGCTGCGGCTTTACGGCGGGCTGAGCGCCGAAACCCTTGGCCGCACCACGCGCGGCAATGGCTGCATCGCCGACTATCGCCGCGGCGCGGGCGCGGTGTTCAACGCGGGCTCTTGTGAATGGGTGGCAGGTCTGATCGCGCAAGACCGCAGCGTCGAACAG
>NZ_DAIPZF010000043.1:0-24918 GCF_036782355.1 Cypionkella sp. | reverse complement strand
TTGCCCCGCTTGTGACGTTGCCAAACCGCAAGCGCCTTTCGGCGGCCTTACAATGTTGTAACCCTGGATTTTTGGCGCCTGAGCCCGCTAGATCTGCGCCAGCGTCAATCGCACCAGCAAGCCCGGCGCGGCATCCTCTAGCTCAAGCGCTGCGCTGTGCAGATCGGCCACGGCTTTGACCAGTGACAGGCCAAGACCCGAGCCCTGCGTGGTGCGGCTTTTCTCAAGCCGGTAGAGCCTGCGCAGAACCAAATCGCGCTCGGATTCTGGAATGCCGGGGCCGGTATCTGCGACGCTGGCCACCACCCGGCCTTGCGAGCTTGTGACAGCGCAAAAGACCTGCGTGCCCGCGGGGCAATGCCGGATGGCGTTTTCGATCAGATTGGCGAAGGCCTGCGTCAGCAGCTCTTTATCGCCCCAAATCCTCGCAAGCCCTCCGGTCTGACAGTGCAACGCCATGCCCGCGTCGGCTGCGACCTCGGCATAGATCTCGGCCAGATTGGTCATTACCGCCGCGAGATCGACGGGCGCAAAATGGTCGCGCCGCGCGCCGCCTTCGATCTGCGCGATGCGCAGCAGGGCTGAAAAGGTCTGATTGATCGTCTCGCATTCGCCAAGCGCTGCGGCAAGATCATCCTCCACCGCCCGCCCCGCAGCGGCCTTGTCGGCGGCGGTTTCAATGCGGATGCGCAGCCGGTTCAAGGGGGTGCGAAGTTCGTGGGCGACATCGGCGCTGACTTGGCGCATCGCCTCGACAAGGCTGGCAAGCCGCGCAAGGCTGGCGTTGATCGCAATCGAGATTTTGTCCAGATCGTCGCCACGCCCTGTCACCGGCAGGCGCGCGGTCAGATCGCCCTGCGCCATCCGCGCCATTGCGGCCTCGGCCCCTGACAGCTGCCGCTGCACCCGCATGGCAAGATAGGCTCCCAGCGCAAAGGTGGCGATCAGCGCAATCAGTGCGGCCCAGCCAAAGGCGTTCAAGACGATCTCTTGCAGATCATCCAGATCGGCGTTGCTCAGGCCCACAGTCAGATCATAGCCCCCTGCCTGACCTGAAAACATCCGATAGGGATAATCCGTCACGATGCCAAGCTGCGCCGCAGGCAGGGTGGACCAGCCCGCAGGCAGGGCTGCGGCTGCGATATTGCCGGTCAGAATTTTGCCGCTTGCATCGCGCAACTGGTAAAGCGTGGCATGATCGGGGCTGGCGTTGATGCGGGTGGTGATTGCCTCGATCAGATCGACCTCATCGCCTTGCAGGCTGGTCTGCTTCAGGGCCGCGAAAATCTCGGTCACTCGGGCATCTTGGCGCGCAGTCAGCTGCGCGTGCAACAGCCCATAGCCAATGCCGCTTGCCAGCATCAGGGTGGCCAGACTGAACAAGGTTACCCCAAGCGCCAGCCTGAAAGAACTGTGGCGCCAAAGCTCAGCGAGGCGCATGGATCGAATAGCCCATATTCTTCACCGTATGCAAAAGTGCCACCTCGAAGGGTTTGTCGATCTTGGCGCGCAGCCGGCTGATATGGGTTTCCACCACCGAGGTTTTCGGGTCGAAATGGAAATCCCAAACCCGTTCCAGCAACATGGTGCGCGTCACCACCCGGCCTTCGTTGCGCATCAAGACCTCAAGCAGGGTGAATTCCTTGGGCAAAAGCTCGATCGACTGGCCGCCCCGCGTGGCCCGCCTGCGCATCAAATCCAAGTCCAGATCGGCAATGCGCAGCGTGGTTTTCACCTCTTGCAGCACCGGACGGCGCGCCAAAGCATTGACCCGCGCCAGCAGCTCGGCAAAGGCAAAGGGCTTGGTCAGATAATCATCGCCGCCCGCCTCTAGCCCCTCGACGCGGTCATCAATGCCGCCAAGCGCTGTCAAAAACAGCACCGGCGTCTTGCGCCCCGCCGCGCGCAGCGCCCGCACCAAGGAAAGACCATCCAGCCCCGGCAACATGCGATCAACCACCAGCACATCATAGCTTTCCCGCGTGGCCTGAAACAGGCCATCCGTGCCCTCTGACAAGACATCGCAGATATGGCCCTGCTCGGTCAGCCCGCGCGCGACATAATCGGCGGCCGAGGTGTCATCTTCGATCAGCAAAATACGCATGGGCCGCTTTCATTCAGGTCTGTGCCAGCAACGCTAGGGCTTTGGTCTAACACAAAGCTCTCGGCCACCATACAAATCTGTAATCCGAGCGAAAGTCACCCGTATGCTGGCCAGATTACAGACGCGACGCAGGCCGATGTGGACCTGTTTGCGGAGCTTTATCATGAAACAAATCTTACTTGCGACCGCCCTGATCGCGCTGCCCGTTGCAGCCTTTACCGGAGCGAATATTTTTCTTGCCAAGGCCAGTGTCAGCACCACCGCTGCGGCAGGGCTTGGCGATATGACGCCATTTGCCACCATCATTGCTGATGTGCAGACAGCCGCAGCCAAGGGCGATCCCGCCGCGGCCAAGGCCCGCGTTAAGGATTTCGAGATTGCATGGGATGACAATGCCAAAGGCCTGCGCCCGATAGATCCCGCAGCTTGGGATCTGATCGACAGCGCCGCAGATGCAGCTCTGCGCGCGCTGCGTACGGCGACCCCCGATGCCGCCACAATCACCCAAACACTGGCCGCGCTGCAAACCTCACTTTCAGCCGCCTCGGTGCAAAAATGACCCAAACGATGGATAGACCCACCCCGAACCGCGTGCCTGAAGTCACGCTTGATTTCTGGCTGATCAAGCTGATGGCGGTGACCATGGGCGAAACGGCGGCCGATTATCTGGCGGTCAACCTTGGCTTTGGCCTGACCGCGACATCGTTGATCATGGCCGCCATCTTGGTCGCCGCGCTGGTCTTGCAGTTTGGCCAAAGGGCCTATGTGCCTTGGTCCTATTGGCTGTCTGTGGTGCTGATCAGCATCGTCGGCACCTTGATCACTGACAATCTGGTCGATACCTTTCATGTCTCGCTGATAACGGCCACGCTTGGGTTCAGTCTTGCATTAGCGGCCACTTTTGCGCTGTGGTTTGTCAGTGAAAAGACGCTGTCGATCCATAAGGTCTTCAGCTTTCGGCGCGAGGCGTTTTACTGGCTGGCGATCTTATTCACCTTTGCGCTGGGCACCGCTGCGGGCGATATGGTGGCCGAACTGTTCGGGCTGGGCTATCTTGCGACGGGGATTTTATTTGGCATGATCATCGCCTCTTTGGGGCTTGGCTATGCCTTTTTGGGCTTGGACCCGATCCTTGGGTTTTGGCTGGCCTATATCCTGACCCGCCCGTTGGGTGCCTCTTTTGGCGATTTGTTGTCGCAACCCCACCAATACGGTGGCATGGGTCTGGGCACCATCATCACCAGCGCGTTGTTTCTAGCGGCCATTATCGGCATCGTCACTTATATGAGCGTGACCAGAGCCGCTAAATCGCAGCCAAGTCTTTAGGCAGACCTGCGTCAGCAGCTTTGGTTCAGGCAGATAACAGCCAGAGTAAGCTTAGGACTTCGCCCGATGCAGCACGCTGGCCACAAGGATGCAAATGCAGCCTATCAGCAGCAGGGCTGACGCAAGCAGCGGCTCTAGAGCGGCAAGTTTGACCAGCGCTGTTATTGCACAGACCAGCCCAAGCACTTGCAGCGCAAGCCGGCTGTCATCAACAAAGAGTGCCAGAAGTTCGGCCAAGATCGCGCGGAGCAGGGTCATCACAGGCTCCGCGCTTTTGGGGTGGCTCTGCGCGCAAGGCTGACGGTGCCTGCCGAGACCGCCACAAGGCTTGCGAGGATATAAAGCAAGGCAAGATCAGCGCCTGGCCAATCGGCACCCAGCCCCTCTCCCAGCCAGAAAACGCCAAAGGCCGTCAGCATCAGGCCGACCGCGAATTTCAGCGTGTTCTCCGGGATTTGAGTTAGCGGCCTGTGCAGAATGGCTCCGACACAGACCACCAAAATCACAGCAGCCAATGCGCCAAGACCGGCGTAAAGTGTCAATCCTCGTGCTGTGCCAACTGCGATGACGATAAACACCACCTCGACGCCTTCCAGCAGCACCGCTTTAAAGGCAGCCAGGCCGGCAAGATAATCGGCGCGACGCTCGGCGGCTTGACGGGTCAACAGGTCTGTCTCTTTGGCAAAGGCCATAGCCTCGTCATGCAAAGCAATCACTCCGGCCGCACGCAAAATCGCTTTGCGCAGCCAGCGCATGCCGAACATCAGCAACAAAACGCCAACGACAAATTGCATCAGATGTATCGGAATCAGGGCGATCAGCGGACCAAAGATCACGACCAGCCCCACCAAGAGCGCCAGCGCCAAACCGGCCCCGATCAAGGCCGGTTTCCAGCTTCGGGTGATGCCGACGGCCAAAACGATGGTGAAAGCTTCGACAACCTCGACCAAAGATCCAAGGAAGGCGGCGGTGACAGTCGAGCTTAGGGCGGTGAATGTGGGCATCGATCGTTCCTTGTCGGCACGGCTTTATCATAGTCGATCCTGGCCTGAAGACAAAGCTGTTACCCGTAAACCAATCGCCGCTGCCAAGTCGTTTGTGTTGCCCACCGCCTGCGGGTTCCCCCGTCTGGCGATAAAATCAGCTTTTCAGCGGTAAATGACGGCTCTGAAGCCTTGGCCAGGGCGGAAAGCCTGCGAAGTTGGACGGCTTGCGTTGACCGCCGCGTCGCTGGGGTCTACTTCCTTTGCAACTTTGCAAGAACGGAACATGATGTGGCGATCCACCTTTACAAGAATGACCTGCCCGAGGGGCTGAAGTTTGGCGCGGTTGTGGCGATTGACACCGAGACGATGGGCCTGAACCCAAAGCGGGATCGTTTGTGTTTGGTGCAACTGTCGTCGGGCGACGGCAATGCGCATCTGGTGCAAATCGCCAAGGGCCAAACCTCGGCCCCAAACCTTGAGCGCTTGCTGACGGATCCTGCGGTGATCAAGCTGTTTCACTATGGCCGCTTTGACATTGCCGCGATGAAACAGGCCTTTGGCGTGACCACCGCGCCGGTTTGGTGCACCAAGATCGCGGGCAAGCTGGTGCGCACCTTTACCGATCGGCACGGGTTGAAGAATTTGCTGACCGAACTGGTTGGTGTCGATGTCTCCAAGCAGCAGCAAACCTCGGATTGGGGGGCAAAGGTGCTGACCGAGGCGCAGAAAGACTATGCGGCGTCGGATGTGTTGTATCTGCACCGGCTGAAAGCCGCGCTTGAACCGATTTTGATCCGCGAAGATCGTATGGATCTGGCGCAGCGGTGTTTTGATTTTCTGCCAACCCGCGCCGAGTTGGATTTGTTGGGATGGGATGAGCCGCATGACCTCTTCCACCACTGAAGCCGCCTTTCTGGCCGTTGGCCGCCGCGTGATCAGCCGCGAGGCCGAGGCGCTGGCGCTGTTGTCGGCGGGGCTGGGGCCAAGCTTTGCCCAAGCGGCGACGCTGATCATGGCGGCCACGGGGCGGATTATCGTCTCGGGCATGGGGAAATCGGGTCATGTGGCGCGCAAGATCGCGGCGACTTTGGCCAGCACCGGTACGCCTGCGCATTTCGTGCATCCCGCCGAGGCCAGCCACGGCGATTTGGGCATGCTGACCAAGGGCGATGTGGCGCTGGTGCTGTCGAACTCTGGCGAGACGCCAGAACTGGCCGATATCGTCGCCCATACCCGGCGCTTTGGCATCCCCTTGATTGCGGTGGCCAGTCAGCGCGACAGCACCTTGGCACGTCAGGCCGATGTGGCGATCATCCTGCCGCAAGCCGCCGAGGCCTGCGACACCGGCATTGTGCCCACCACCTCGACCACAATGACCTTGGCGCTGGGCGATGCTTTGGCGATTGCGCTGATGGAGCATCGCGCCTTTACGCCCGAACATTTCCGGCTGTTCCATCCCGGCGGCAAGCTGGGGGCCAAGCTGTTGAAGGTGCGCGATCTGATGCACAGCGATCTGCCGCTGGTCAGCAGCGATTGCCCGATGACAGAGGCGCTTTTGGTGATCAGCCAAAAGGGATTTGGCGTTGTTGGCGTGACCGAGGCCGACCGCTTGGTTGGTATCATCACTGATGGCGATTTGCGGCGGCATATGGAGGGGCTGCTTGGCCTGACCGCGGGGGCTGTGATGACGCGCGGCCCGCGCAGCGTGGCGCCTGATGCCTTGGCGGAACTGGCGGTTGCGATGATGAATGATGGCAAGATCACCTGTCTGTTTGTCGCCGACCCGCAGCAGGCGGGTGTCGCGCTGGGCATCGTGCATATTCATGATTGCCTGCGCGCTGGGGTGATCTGATGGCGCGTGCGGCAAGCGACAATCTGCATTCGCGACTGGTGAGCGTGCTGAAACTTGTGCTGCCTTTACTGGCCTTGGCACTGCTGTCGACGCTGTTCTTGGTCTCGCGCAAGATCGACCCCGAGGCCGCGATTCCCTATGCGACGGTCGATGTTGCTGATCGTTTGCGTGACCCAAAGATGACGGATGCCGGTTTTGCTTCGGTGGCCGCAGATGGCTCTACCATCGCCCTGACCGCAGCGCAGGCGCGGCCAAATTCGACGGGGGGTACGATGCATGAGGTCTTCGGCACCCTGACCACGCCTGCGGGTGCCGCCACCCAGTTGACGGCGGCAGAGGCCTTGCTGAACTCTGCACAGAACCTTTTGGTTCTGAGTGGTGGCACCAAACTGCAATCCTGGGCGGGCTATCTGGTCTTGTCGCCAGGGTTGGATGTCGCCACTGATCTGACGCGCGTCGAAAGCACGGGGCCGATTACCGCAACCGGTCCAATCGGCGATTTAAGCGCCGAAACTATGGTATTATCGCAACCCGTTGCAGGCGCGTCCTATCTTCTGGTTTTCAAAGGCAAGGTGCGGCTGATATACAGGCCGCAAGAGTGATAGGATTGTCTATGTTGATCAGGACATGTGTTCAGACTGCTGCATTTGCCCTGATCCTCTCGGGCAGCGCCTTTGCGCAAACCACACAAGTCAGTTTTGGCGGTATCAAATCGGATACGTCGTTGCCGGTTGAGATGGTCTCGGACTCGCTGACGATAAACCAAGCCGATGCCACCGCACTGTTTTCTGGCGATGCCGTTGTCACTCAGGGCGAGATGAAGCTTTCGGCCAATACGCTTTTTGTTGAATACTCTCAGCTAGATAAAGCGATTGAAACCATCACAGCCGATGGTCAGGTGCTTTTGGTCAATGCCAGCGATGCGGTGGAAGCCGATCATGCGGTCTATACCGTGGCGACGGGGCTGGTGGTCTTGACGGGCAATGTTCTGATGACCCAAGGGCCCTCAGCGATTTCGGCGCAGTCGATGGTGATTGATCTGACCACGGGCACCGGCCAGATGGAAGGGCGCGTGACGACGACCTTTGTGCCCGGAAAGAAAAAGTAATGTCCGACCCAAACGCTCTTGAAGGCGATTTTGGCCTGTCGATCCGGCATATCCGCAAAAGTTACAAGCGGCGCATGGTGATCCGTGATGTCTCGCTTGAGTTGCGGCGTGGCGAGGTTGTGGCGCTGCTGGGCCCCAACGGCTCGGGCAAGACCACGACGTTTTACACCATCGCAGGGCTTGTCACCCCCGAAAGCGGCCAGGTTTTGATCGATGGGCGCGATGTGACCACGCTGCCGATGTACCGCCGCGCCCGTTTGGGGATTGGCTATTTGCCGCAAGAAGTCTCAATCTTTCGGGGCCTTTCGGTGGAAGATAATATCCTTGCCGTGCTGGAAATTCGTGAGCCAGACCGTCACAAACGCCGCGAGCGGTTGGAGGCCTTGCTGTCAGAGTTTTCGATCACCCATCTGCGGCGCGCTGCGGCCCTGTCCCTGTCAGGAGGCGAGCGGCGTCGGGTCGAGATCGCGCGCTGCCTGGCGGCTGATCCGAAATATCTGCTGCTGGACGAACCCTTTGCCGGTGTCGATCCGATTGCGGTGGGGGAAATCCGCCAGCTTGTGCATGATCTAAAATCGCGCGGCATTGGTGTGTTGATCACCGATCACAACGTGCGTGAAACCCTAGATATCGTCGATCGCGCCTATATTTTACACGATGGTGTGGTGCTGAAAACAGGAACCGCCGCCGAGATCGTCGAAGACGAAATGGTGCGCCGCGTCTATTTGGGCGAAAATTTCCGGATCAATTGAAACATTCGTGTGACGACAGTTGACAAGAGGCCTAACGCGTCCCCAAATATAAAGGATGCGAGCCAAATGCGCCTTGCCCCTTCAGACCCAAGCGGCCACACCAAGGCCCCGCGACCGAAGACGGTTGGTCTCGCTAACACTCTCTAAATCAATACAAGTCAACCTTTCCGTGTCTTACGGAAGGCAATGACTTTTGCGCAAAAGGAGGCATTATGCGCTATCAGATCACTGGAAAACAAATCGACATCGGTGAAGCCCTTCAGACCCATGTGAAGTCTGAACTTGGCGAAGTCGTCGAAAAATATGCCCAGCGTCCGACGGATGCCGTGGTGATCTTTTCCAAATCCGCACATGAGTTTGTGTGCGAATCTGTCGTGCACCTTTCCACCGGCCTAAGTGCTTCGGCCAAGGGTCATGCGACCGAGATTTATGCCGCTTTCGAATCCTGCCGCGAGAAGATGGACAAGCAGTTGCGGCGCTATAAGCGGCGGATCCGCAACCATCACCACAATCGTCCGGGCCCTGTTGAGTTCGGCGGCGGCGCGTCCTATATCATCGCTCCTAGTGAGGAACCCGAAGACGACGATAACGGCGGCATCGAACCCATCATCATCGCAGAGATGGAAGCCAAAATCCCGCACATTACGGTGGGCGAGGCAGTGATGCAGTTGGAACTGTCGGCGCAGAAATTTCTGGTATTTCGCAACGAAGGACATGCGGGCGTGAATGTTGTTTACCGTCGTGAAGATGGCAATATCGGCTGGATCGACCCGCGCAACACCAATTAAATCCCTGCAAGGGTAAAGAGTACGCCGGATGGATCTATCGAAACTTCTTGTTCCTGAAGCCGTAAAGGTTTTCGGCCAAACTCCCGCAAAAAAGCGGCTCTTCCAAGAGTTGGGAGAGCTGGCTTATCAAGCCTATGGCCTCAGCTCGGCCTATGTGTTTGACGGGTTGCAGGAACGGGAAAGTCTGGGTCCAACCGGCGTTGGTAATGGCATCGCGCTGCCCCACGCGCGGCTGGAAGGCATTGAGCGGATTTTTGGCGTCTTTATCCGCCTTGAACGGCCGCTCGATTACGAAAGCGTTGATCGTCAGCCGGTTGACCTGATCTTTGGGCTGTTTGCGCCCAAGGATTCGGGGGTTGATCACCTTAAGGCGCTGGCCTTGGTTTCGCGCACCATGCGCGATGCCAATGTTTGCGCCAAGCTGCGGGCAAATGCAGACGCGGGCAAGTTGCATGCGATTCTGACCGAGGCGCGCACGCCGCAGGCCGCGGCCTAGGCCCAGGGTTTGAAGCCAAAGCCGATGTAATCGCGGCTATAGGCCGCTTGCGCCGCCTCTTCCAGATCGGGCCCATAGAGCTTGGCCAGATCATAGGGGCCGTTTAGCTTAATCTGCGGCGGCGGTGACAGCGGGATGCCAACATCGGCCGTCAGATAGGCCAAGCCCTCGGCCAGCCGGTCCTCGCGGATCAGCATATCGGGGCTTTGCACCTGCGAAAACCCGTGAATCAGCGCGCTTTGGGTGGCAAATGCGGGCAAAATCCGCAACTCGGTCCGCCCTGCCAGCATGTATTTTGCCAGTTCAAGGAACACCAGAAAGCCGTGACGAAACTCTGCCTCGGTTTCAAAGCCCTTGCCCTTGGGCGGCAAGATAAACTTATGCACACGCTTCAGATAGGGTCGCAACTCGGGCATGAAATCGCGGGCCAGCAGGTCGCAATAGGCCGAATAGGCCCGCGCCAAAGGATGCCTGACCACGGTAAAGCTGCGTTGCCCCGGATTGCCAGCTTTCCATTTGCGCAGACTGTTGCGATCAAAATCCTGAACCAAGGCGCCATAGGTTTGCAGCCATTTTTTGATCGGCGACTCTGGTGCGGCCTTGATCGGCATGAACAGCAAAGGCGCCCCCTCCGAGGCAACATATTGCGGCACCATGCCCTGACGGCGCGGCTCGAAATTGGGGGCAAAACTTTGGTCGAACCAATCGAGGGTCGCCAAGCCTTGGCGCATTTCCTGCGGGTTCGAAACCTTTTCTTCAATTGGTTCCGGATTTTGCTTTTTAAAGCGGAAATCCAGTGTCTTAAGCCGCGATTCGACGCCAAGAAACGCGGCAAGACCATTCAGCACATCCAGATCGCGCACATCTTCATAATCAATATAAAAGGCGGTTTGGCCGGTCACCTGCAAGCGATTCACGATGCGGGTTTGAAACAGATGCAGCGCCGCCGTACGTTCGGTGAATTCGGCCAGATCAAAGCGTGGCCGCACGGTTTTCAGATGTTTGGTATTGGCCAGCCACCACTGATCGCTTTCCATCGCGATTTTCCAGCTGATGAAGCTTTCCAACTGGTTACGGGTCAGGATGATTTTGGCGCAGGCCTTGTCTTGCATCACCAGATCAAAAACCCTTGGGTCGTGATCGGAGAAATAGCGAAAGCCTGCCAGCCCCTTGGTTTGCGCCCGCATCGCCCGCAAAAAGCCGGCGGGATCGGCGTCGCGGCCGACCATATCAATGCCGAACATCTCTTGCTTGCCTTCGCCACCAATCAGATAGGGGTTAAACGACTCGCCGTGGCAGCTGACGCCCTCCAAAGCATTAAGATTGGCTTCCAAAAAGTTGGAGCCAGTGCGCATTTCGGCCAGCACCACAAAAGACGTAAATTGAGACACGTTATTTCACCAGATAGGGGCGCCCGCGACGCGCATGAAGCGGGCGTGGATCGTCGCCCGTTGGAAAATCGCCCATCAAGGCCGGTTGCATGCCTTGATTGCGCAGGTTTTGCAGGAATTGGCCAAAGCCGGACAAATCCGCCAAGCGTGGCGCCTCGGTCAGCCGTCGCATCGCGCGCGGGCTGATTTCATCGACAATATTTTGCAAGGGTTCCATCGGGTTTTCAACAAATTCGGCCAGCGTCCATGTTCGCACGCGTGCCTTGACCCAAGGTTTGCGCAGCTCGTTCAGAAAATGCGCTTCGATCTTTTGTAGGCGGGCGGCCTCTCTGCGGATATCCGAGAAATTCCGGTTCGAGTGAAACATTGGAATCGCCCAAGCCCCTGAAATAATTGAGATCTGCGCATTAGGATCGCCGGCCATGAAGTAGATCAGCGTCTGATTGTCCTGTGGCCCGAACTGAAAACATTGCCGCTCGCCGCGGGTGTTCCAGATCAGATTTGTCAAAAAGCTGGTTGGATTATAGTCGCGTGTCGCTGTGCTGTTGCAGATCGCGCCGTTGTAAATCTTTTCGCCGCCCGCAAAATTCACCGCATCGGGGGCGAAAATATGGCCATGCACACGGGTGCCCGTGGCCTTGCCAAGCCAGACTTCAAAGTTTTCAAACAGATCTGAAAACCCTTCGAACATGGAATAGGGCGCAGCAGTGCGGCCGTTTTCCCAGTTTTCATTCGGATGCCGCGATTGCATGTAAAGCCCCGGCCGCCCCTTGGTCCGCCGCTCGACCGCCTTGGCAAACAGCCTGTCGATCTTGCCGGGATTTGGCTCTGCAATTGCCTGCGCCCCTGGCTCATTGCCCATAAAGCTTTGGTACAGCCGATCGGCATGTGGCCAGATTTTGCGCGCTACAAAGCAATCCGAGCGCCGCAGCAACTGCAAATGGTCATCATAAAAGATATGTGGCTTGCCCTGAAAATCGAACTTGGACAGCGTCAGAGACCGGCTTTCAACCGAGTCGGAGACCTGCCGCACCATGGTCTGGAAATAGCTTTCATCTGGAATCCAGACGCGGCTGAAATAGCTGTCAATCTCGGCGCGATCAGGGTTTTCCAGAATCGCGCTGAGGGTTTGACGGGTTAGGCACCACCATTGGCTGCCAAGATGCGGCATGATGCCCTTCGGGATCTGCCTGCGAAAGCCCAAGCGCCGCTGCAAGCGCACATAGCCGTCAAACAACCGCCTTTGCTTACGCCAGCTGAAGGGAAAGCGCAGGGTAAACCGCTCTAGATCCAAGCCGCCGATGGTCCAGCCGACGTCTTCGGTGGTCACGGATTCAATGAAATTGGTGCGTGGGCGCTCGCTCAGATAGGCAATGAGCTCCTCGACCGGACGCAACGGCAAACAAGAGCCAGAGGCCAGATAAACATGCCGCACCGTCGGAAAATCCTGCAACATGATCATCGAGGCTTCTTGCGTTGCCGCAACGATTCCCCAGGTGCCCCACTCACAGGCATGCCGGCCCGAAAAGCGGATATTCTCAAGATCAGCAAGCGATTTTACCAGCGCGTCATATTTCGCCACCGCCACGCGGCGATCGACATGGATCACCACAGGGCAGTTACGGATCGCCCAGTGGCGCGCCACCTCTGACGCGCGCTCTAGCGCGGTATGACACAGCATGACAAAGCCAATCGTCATGCCCAGTTTCCCTTTGACATCAGGCCCAGAATTTCCAGCTGACGCCAGTTGATGTATTTCTCGCTCCACTTGCACCACAGATCGGGCTGCGTGCTGACTCCCGCACGATAGGCGCGGTATTCGTGGCTGTTGGCGTAATGTTGGCGCCGCTGCATCTCTTCCTCGGCTTTAAGTGCAAAGGTGTCGAGGAATTTGGCGTGCAGCAAACAGCCCGAAGCCTTTTCGCCGCCCCATTCGTCATAGGTTAGGTTCAAGCCGCGCGGCAGCAACATATGGGTCGAACTGACATAGGTGTAAGCGCGATCCCATTTCACCAAGGGGATTTTATTCAGGGCAGGTGCGCGCTCTGGCATGTCTTGAAAGAACATCCGCATGCGCGGGCCGCCCTGAATCCACAAGTTGCCGAATTTGTAATTCCGCTGCACCACATAGTTGCCACTGTCAAAGTAGGGCGCAAGATCAAAG
This sequence comes from Cypionkella sp., assembly GCF_036782355.1. Taxonomy (NCBI): domain Bacteria; kingdom Pseudomonadati; phylum Pseudomonadota; class Alphaproteobacteria; order Rhodobacterales; family Paracoccaceae; genus Cypionkella; species Cypionkella sp. The sequence goes on along the minus strand of NZ_DAIPZF010000043.1, from coordinate 11,951 downwards.
GGGTCTTGGCCTTCCTGATAGGGCGTCAGATCAAACGGGCCCTTGGGGTACATGTCGAGCAGCATGGCGGAAAAGGATTTGATCGAGCTTGCATCCAGCCAATCTGTCAGAGCCCGCAGCGGCCGCGTGTCGCTGAAGGGGTAAACGAAAAACTCGTCAGGATCGACGACCAAGGTCCAATGGCCGTGACCATATTTCGATTGCAGCCAGTTCAACCAATCCGCCCCAAAACGCGACCGCTTATAACTGGCTTTGGTTGTCCACAGCGACACATCGGGTTGGGCGGCAAGATATTCACGGCTGCCATCGTCGCTGTTATTATCGACGATCAGAAAATGGCTGATGCCCAAAGACCGATAATAGCGCAGGAAAAACGGCAGACGCACCCGCTCATTTCGCAGGGTCGAGAACAGCAAGATCTGCTCGGGCTTAATCGCCTTGGTGCGGTTCACAACGCTTTGCAACTCTCGCCGTTTGCGAAAGGCACGGAACCGCCAGCGCTTGCGCGCCAAACGCAGCATATATTGCGAAAAAATGCCCAAGGCCTACCTTTTTATCCTCGTTGATGCCTAACCTTAAGCGAGTGTAGTAAACACAAGGTTGAAGTGCCCCCGCCAAGTCGGTGGGTTTATTTGAGTATGATATATATGCTTATGCGCCGCAAGATAACCTATTGTTTCGCGCCAGGCATAAATATCGGTGGGATCAAGCAGAATTGCCGAGGTGGGCGCGATCTCTTGAAAGACGGTAATATCCGAAAGCACCAGCGGCGTGCCCTGTGCAGCGGCCTCGAAGGCGGGGATGCCAAAGCCTTCGGCCAAACTGGGAAACAGCAAGGCCCGTGCGCCCGAAAGCAGGGTGGAAATCTGGCCGTCCCTTAGTCCGGTCAGCAGTTGCACCGGCCCATCTTTTGGCAAAGCGTCAAGCCGTGCCAGCAGATCGGCGCTGGCCCAACCGCGAGTGCCGGCAAGATAAAGCTGCGGCACCGGCTGCGGCAGCTCTTGCCAGATATCCAGTAAAAGCGCGTGATTCTTGCGCGGCTCGATGGTGCCGAGACACAGAAAATAGGGCTGACTTGGGGTAAAGGTCAGCGGCTCTGGCGGAGCAGGCACGACGCCCAGCGGTGCTACCACCGCGTTAGGCACCCGACCAAAGCGCGCAAAATGCACTTCGGCCTGCCGGCGGGCGTCTTGCGTGCTGAAAATCACCAGATCGGCCAAGGCCGAGACCGCCTGCATCGCCTGGCGAAACCGCTCTGGCGTGTCGGGGCGGCAAAGCGTGGGATGGTCCAGCGGAATCGTGTCATGAACCAACACCACAAGGCCGACCGTGGCCTTGGCGATGCGGCGCAACGTGCTTTGATCGAGGTTGGCATGGCCGGTGTTGAAATAAATGGCACCGCGCGGCAGCTTGGCCCGCAACATCGCTGCCAGCCGATGCGGCAGGCAGCGCGCCACCGCCAGACCTCGAAGACCCGTCTCGGCACGGGCGCGGGCGGGATCTTTGCGCCAAGCCAAGCGGCTGGCGAAATCTGCGAAGCCAAGATCAACGCTTTGATCGCGCAGGGCTATAAGGCCCTCGCGGTCAAGCAGTAAAAATCCCAAAGCCGTGCGCACAAGCCCAAAGACGGCTGGGCTTTGCGCCAGAAATTCTGCCAGATAGGCCTGTTCAACCCGATCAATGCCTGTCTGTGGTCCCTTGCCCAGCCGCGACACCAGCCGCGTCACATCCAGCAGGCGCGCAAAAGTCATGGGTGTTACTGAGCAGCCTGCTGCAAGGCCATCAGATCGGTCAGATATTCGCCAAACTCATCGCGCAGATCTGGCCGCGCCAAAGCAAAGGCCACGGTTGCCTGCAAAAAGCCCGCCTTAGATCCGCAATCATAGCGCTGACCCCGAAAGCGATAGCCAAAGACATTGCCGCTTTTGGCCTCTTCGGCGATGGCGTCGGTCAGCTGAATCTCGCCCCCCGCGCCCTGCTTGAGTTTGTTAAGATTGGTCAAGACTTTCGGCGACAGAATATAGCGGCCGATCACGGCAAGGTTCGAAGGCGCTTCTTCGGCCGTGGGTTTTTCGACCATGCCTTTGACCCGCACGATCGCACCCAGATCTTCCTCGATGTCCAAAACCCCGTAAGACGAGGCCCTGGCCGGAGCCACCTCCATCGCGGCGACCATATTGCCGCCTGTCTGTTCGTAAGCCTCGATCATCTGCTGCAAACAGGGTTTTTCTGATGCGATCACATCATCGGGCAGAAGAACCGCGAAAGGTTCGTCGCCAATCAGACGGCGCGCGCACCAAACGGCATGGCCCAAGCCCATCGGCCGGTTCTGCCGCAGATAGGCAATCGCCCCCGAGTCCATATTGGTTTCTTTCAGAATCTCGAGCAAGGCGTCTTTGCCGGCTTTGCGCAGTGTGCTTTCAAGCTCGGGGGAATGATCGAAATAATCCTCAAGCGCCGATTTCCCGCGCGAGGTAACAAAGATGAATTCCTTAATGCCTGCCGCGCGCGCCTCGTCGATTGCATATTGAATAAGCGGACGATCGACCAAAGTCATAATCTCTTTCGGGATAGATTTTGTCGCGGGTAAAAAACGTGTTCCCAGCCCTGCCACGGGAAAAACTGCTTTGGTAACTTTTTTAATTTTCATCTGCCTTTGCCTTTAATCAGCTGCGTTACTTTTGCGATCAAAGCGCGCAGGGGTGTATAGACCACAGAGCAATTAATCTTTTGTAACGCTACAATGCCACACGTTTAGCATAGCCTTTGGCGCTTGGATACCAAAGGGGAAAAAACACCGGCAGAGGTTGTTTACCTTAAAAATAAGCTAATTTATGGGCCGAAATGCGGCGAAACGCGCTGTTTCTTGCAAAATGCGGTTCTGAAAACTGCTAAAGACAAGGCGAGGTCCATCGCGCGTGCTGCGGCCAAAGAGGCCCCCAGTTTGCAGCCAAAACCCCTCTGGTTGAAACCGCATCTGATGCGGTCGCGCTGTGGGCGACAGGCAGATCACCGTTGTTACTCGGCTTTGCGCGCTGTGCTTTGCCGCATTCATCAAAGCGCTTTTCTGCCAAAAGCGGCCGCACAAAACGCTACCTTTGCTTGGCCCAAAGCTGGGAAAATTAAGAAAGCCGGTCTTGGGCTGGACAAGTGGGGCCAGCGGGGAAAGAGGTTCTGTGCAGCCCGCGGCCCAGCCTTTGGCCATCGACAGCAGCAAATCGGTTTCTGCCCGTGCATTCAGCCTGCCTGTGCGGCGGTGCTGGCTCAGACGCTGGGCCTCGCGATGCGACAATTGCCGCAAGCCCATTGCCAGATCGGGCGCAGGCTGATGTCGGCGCAGAAACAGCGCGGTGCTGGCGGCGATGTCAAACAGGCTAAGCGGCACACGGTTGGCGGCGCGGCGGGCGCTTGCTTCAAAGCCGTGATGCACCTGCGCTTCGGGCACGATGGCGGTCAGGCCAAGACCCGCCATGCGCAGATTGACATCGGCCTCGTCTAGATAGAACCGAAAGCTGGGGTCAAAGCCGCCAATGGCGCGCAGGGTATCGGCGCGAAAGGCGCAATTGGTGCCTTGGGTTTTCACCGCAAGCTGCGGCGTGCCTGCGCGTAGGGTCAGGGCGTCAATCTGCAAGGCATGGTCTTGGGCATCCGCCCCGATCTCGCAGGCCTTCCATTGATAGGAAATGCCATTGCGACCGCGCACATAGCCGGTCGAGGCGATCACCCGCGCATCAGAAAACGGCGCGACAAGCCGCGACAGCCATGTTGGTTCGGCCACCGCATCATCGTCGATAAAGGCCACAACCGCCCCCGCCGCTTGGGCAAGCCCTGCATTGCGCGCGGCGCTGATATTGGCCTGATCAAAGGCCACAAGCTTGATCGGTTTGGCCAGAGCGGCAACCTCGGCTGCGGCCTGCGGATCGGCGACGACGATCACCTCGAAATCGGTGTGATCCTGCTGCGTAAGCCCCAAAAGACAGCGCTGTAGGGCCGCCGGTCTGTGGCGGCTTACAACAATCACGCTGATCTGGGTGGCGGTCATGCCGTGGCGGCCAACATCGCTTCGATCATCGCCACATCGCTTGGGTTGTTCAGCTCCCAAAACTGGCGACCCTTTGCCTGCACCTCGACACAAAGCAGGCGGCGGCCGTTTTCCAAGAACCGCAACTGTTCGAGCCCTTCAAGCCGTTCAAGCGGACCGATCGGCCACGAGGGGTAGGCCGCCAGCGCGCTGGGCCGATAGGCATAGACGCCAACATGGTGAAACACCGGCGTCGGATCGGCGTCAGCATAGGGCTGGGCGGTAAAGGGGATCACTTCCTTGGAGAAATAAAGCCCGTGCATCTGCGCATCAAAAACCGCCGTGGTGCCGCCCACACGCCCGGCGCGACGATCTGCCAGCAGGCCGTTCAGGGCGCGGCCATCGCAGCGCAGAACCGGCGTTGCGATTTCGGCCGCTGCATCAGCGGCCAGCCCTGCGATCAGGTCTTCGACAAACCAATGCGGCGTAAGTGGCGCGTCGCCTTGCAGGTTCACCACCATATCAAAGCCGGTCAGCTGCGCCGCCACCTCGGCGCACCGCTCGGTGCCGTTTTGCGCGCTGCCCGAGGTCATCACCACCTCGGCGCCAAAGGCTTGGGCGTGGTCGCGAATGCGCGCGTCATCGGTCGCCACCACCACGCGATCGGCGCTGCGCACTTGCATCGCGGCCTCCCAACTGCGGCGGATCAGGGTCTTTTCACCATCAGGCCCGCGCAGGCTGACCAAAGGTTTTCCGGGATAGCGGCTGCTGGCATAGCGGGCGGGGATGGCGATCAGAACGCTCATTTTTTCAACTCAACCCCTGCGGCCAGCGCGATGAAAAACGGATTGTCCCAGCCAGATTTGCCGTAAGCCAGCGGGCTGTGGTCGTCAAAGCGCACCACATGGCCGCCCGCCCCGCGCAGCACGGCATCGCCTGCGGCGGTGTCCCATTCCATGGTGCGGCCAAGGCGGGGGTAAAGATCAGCCTCGCCGGTGGCGATCAGGCAGAACTTGAGGCTGGATCCGGCGCTGGTCATATCTTTGACCGCGTATTTGCTGATGTAATCATCGGTTGCCGCATCGCGATGCGATTTCGAGGCCACCACCATCAGTGCCGCATTATCAGGGGTCGAGACCCGCAAAGGCGTCACGGGGCCAGCGAGGGCTTTATCAAACGCGCCGGTTTCTTCAACCGCAGTGCCATCGGCTTGGGTATAGAACAGACGGCCTTTGTCGGGCGCATAGACCACCCCGCGCAGAGGCACGCCATTTTCAACATAGGCGATGTTCACGGTGAAATCGCCGCGCCGCTGCACGAACTCTTTGGTGCCATCCAGCGGATCGACGATCAGAAAGGTCGAGGCCGTCAGCGCATGGCTGTCGGCTTGCTCTTCGGTGATCAGGGTTACATCCGGAAAGGCGGCACGCAGACCGGCAGAAATCAGCGCATCGGCTGCCTCATCGGCTTCGGTGACAGGGCTGGCATCAGATTTTGATTTTACGTCGAAATCGGGCCCGTGATAGACTTCAAGGATACGATCGCCTGCTTCTAATGCAAGACGGCGGATCACGGGTATAAGGACGTCAAAATTCATGGTCTCTCCTATCGGTCGCCGTCGGGCTTTTGCCATACAACTGCCGCCTTGTTGATTAATACTTACGCTGCCCTTATCCTGTTTTGGCAAGGGAACAGCAAGATTTTCGATCTATAAAGACCCAAGTCGAAGAGTGAGATGCGGTTAAATGTTTCGTCCAGTTACCAAGAAAACACCTTTTGCGACAACCATGGCTCTGTTGGAGCTGATTTTTCACGCCTCGATCAGAAATATCCGAAAAAGCAGCGGCAATGCTGTCTTGGGGCTGGTGATGAATATCATTCAGTCCTTGGTTATGGTTGGCGTGATGATTGTGATGTTCAATCTTTTGGGCATGCGTGGTTCGGCAGTGCGGGGTGATTTCACTTTGTACATCATGTCGGGTGTGTTTAATTTTGCCACCCATTCCAAGTCTTTGATGGCCGTATCCAAATCTGATGGCCCGACATCGGCGATGATGCAGCACTCGCCGATGAACACCATCGTGGCGATCTGTTCCTCGGCGCTCAGTGCGCTGTATCTTCAGACGCTTTCGGCGTTTTGCATCCTGTTTTTCTATCACACGCTGATGAATCGGATCACGATCTATGATCCCGTCGGGGTTTTTGGTATGTTTTTGCTGGCTTGGGCCTCGGGGATTGGTGTTGGCATGATCTTTAAGGCGGCAACGCCTTGGCAACCCGAAGCTTTTGGCATTGTGACCACGCTTTATGCGCGGGCAAATATGATCTTTTCCGGCAAGATGTTTTTGGGAAATTCGTTGTCCGAGCGCATGCTTTATATGTATTCTTGGAACCCGCTGTTTCACTGCATTGATCAGACGCGCGGCTATATGTTTGAAAATTATAGCCCGCGCAACAGCTCGCTGGAATATCCGCTTGTGATGACCTTTGTGTTGATTGTGATCGGTTTGATGGCGGAAAACTTTACCAAGAAACACGCCTCGCTCAGCTGGGGTGCGCGCCGATAACGCCAAAGTTGTGCTGCAAGACCGGTCGAAAGCGCCAGAAAATCGCAGGCAGATAGAGTTTTCCTTAAATTCGGCATGCGATAACCGCGTGCCGGTGCTTGCAGGGACAAATCGACCTCCCTATATAACCCTGCGAAGCCGGATGCAGGCGGGTGCTTGCTCCGTGTCTCATGGGATCGGGACGGAATGCCTTAACGGGTTTCGCCCCTCAACATCGCCGAAAGAAAGGGACCACTCATGGCTAAAGTCATTGGTATTGACCTCGGGACGACCAACTCTTGCGTTGCCATCATGGACGGCTCGCAGCCCCGGATCATCGAAAATGCTGAAGGCGCGCGCACGACGCCGTCTATCGTTGCTTACACGGAAACCGAACGTCTGGTTGGCCAAGCCGCCAAGCGTCAGGCCGTGACCAACGCACAAAACACCGTCTTCGCGGTCAAGCGTTTGATCGGGCGTCGTCACGACGATCCGGTTATTCTGAAAGATCAGAAGAACATGCCGTATAAAATCGTCAACGGCGGCAATGGCGATGCTTGGGTCGAAGTGCGTGGTGAGAAATATTCGCCTGCTCAGGTCTCGGCTGTCATCCTGCAAAAGATGAAAGAAACCGCTGAATCCTATCTGGGCGAATCTGTCACCCAGGCCGTGATCACGGTTCCTGCCTATTTCAACGACGCTCAGCGTCAGGCCACCAAGGACGCGGGCAAGATTGCCGGTTTGGAAGTGCTGCGCATCATCAACGAGCCGACTGCGGCTGCGTTGGCTTATGGGCTTGACCGCAAAGAATCGAAAACCATCGCGGTTTATGACCTTGGCGGCGGCACCTTTGATATCACCATTCTGGAAATCGACGACGGTCTGTTCGAAGTGAAATCGACCAACGGCGACACCTTCCTTGGCGGTGAAGATTTCGACATGCGCATCGTGAATTTCTTGGCCGATGAGTTCAAGAAAGAGCATGGCGTTGACCTGTCGCTGGACAAGATGGCGCTTCAGCGTCTGAAAGAAGCGGCTGAAAAGGCCAAGATCGAACTGTCGTCCAGCCAGCAGACCGAAATCAACCAGCCGTTCATTTCGATGGATAAATCGACCGGCCAGCCGCTGCACTTGGTGGTCAAGCTGACCCGTGCCAAGCTGGAATCGCTGGTTGACGATCTGATCAAAAAGTCGATGAAGCCCTGCAAGGACGCGTTGAAAGACGCTGGCCTGTCGATGTCTGACATCGACGAAGTGGTGCTGGTGGGCGGTATGACCCGCATGCCACGCGTGATCGAAGAAGTGACCAAGTTCTTTGGCAAAGAGCCGCATAAGGGTGTGAACCCTGATGAGGTTGTGGCCGCTGGTGCCGCCATTCAGGCCGGCGTTTTGCAAGGCGACGTCAAAGATGTGGTTCTTCTGGACGTCACCCCGCTTTCGTTGGGCATCGAGACTTTGGGCGGCGTGTTTACCCGCCTGATTGATCGCAACACCACGATTCCAACCAAGAAGAGCCAGATCTTCTCGACCGCCGAAGACAACCAGAACGCCGTGACCATCCGTGTGTTCCAGGGCGAGCGGGAAATGGCTGCCGACAACAAGATGCTGGGCCAGTTCAATCTGGAAAACATCCCGCCAGCGCCGCGCGGCATGCCACAGATCGAAGTGACCTTCGACATCGACGCCAACGGCATTGTGTCGGTTAAGGCCAAAGACAAGGGCACCAACAAAGAGCAAGCGATCACCATTCAAGCCTCGGGCGGCCTGTCTGATGAGGATATCGAGAAAATGGTCAAAGACGCCGAGGCAAATGCCGAAGCCGATAAGGACCGTCGCGAGCTTGTCGAGGCCAAGAATCAGGGCGAGAGCCTGCTGCATTCGACCAAGAAATCGCTGGCCGAGCATTCCGATAAGGTCGATCCTTCGACCGTCGAAGTGATCGAATTTGCGATGGCGGCTTTGGAAGAAGCCCTGCCAAGCGACAGTGCAAGCAAGATCAAAGGCGCGATCCAGAACCTGACCGAAGCCGCAATGAAGCTGGGCGAGGCGATCTACAAAGCCAGCGCCGACGCGTCGGATGGCGACGATCAGGACGAGCAGCGCAGCGTGGATGACGAGATCATCGACGCTGACTTCGAGGATCTCGGCAACAACAAGCGGAAGTAAACCGCCGGGAATGATCTAGGGCGGCCGTCATGGCCGCCCTCTTTGTTCCAAGGAAAGGGTTTTGCAATGGCAAAGCGTGACTACTACGAGGTTCTTGGTGCCTCGCGTGGTGCCTCGGCGGAGGAATTGAAGAAGGCCTATCGGGTCAAAGCCAAAGAGCTGCACCCCGACCGGAATTCCGACAATCCAAATGCTGAAGCCCAGTTTAAAGAACTGAACGAAGCCTATGAGGTTATGAAGGACGCCGATAAAAAGGCGGCCTATGATCGTTATGGTCATGCGGCCTTTGAAGGTGGCATGGGCGGCGGCGGTCAGCGCGGCGGCTATGGCGGGCAGGGCGATTTTTCCTCGGCCTTCTCGGATGTCTTCGAAGATCTGTTCGGCGATTTCATGGGCGGCCGGGGGGGCGGTGGCAATGCCCGCAGTCGGGCGCAGCGTGGGTCTGACCTGCGCTATAACCTGCGCGTCAGCATGGAAGAGGCGTTTTCCGGCGTTCAGAAAACCATCAATGTGCCAACCGCGGTCACCTGTGACACTTGTCGCGGCACCGGAGCCGAAGGCGGGGCTGAACCCGTGGGCTGCCCCACCTGTTCGGGCATGGGCAAAGTCCGCGCCCAGCAAGGCTTTTTCACGGTTGAACGCACCTGCCCAACCTGTAGTGGTGCGGGTCAGATCGTTAAGAACCCCTGCAAATCCTGCCGTGGTCATGGCCGGATCGAAAAAGACCGCTCGCTTTCGGTGAATATTCCGGCAGGCGTCGAAACCGGCACCCGTATTCGGTTGGCGGGCGAAGGCGAGGCCGGCGCGCGCGGTGGACCTTCGGGCGATCTTTATATCTTTATCGAGATGAAAGAGCATGCGCTGTTCCAGCGCGATGGCGTGCATCTGTTCTGCCGCGTGCCGATCAGCATCGCGACCGCAGCCCTTGGCGGCGAGATCGAGGTTCCCACCATCGACGGCGGCAATTCGCGGGTCAAAGTGCCCAGCGGCTCGCAAACTGGCAAGCAAATGCGCCTGCGCGCCAAGGGCATGCCAGCGCTGCGCGGGGGTGGCCAAGGCGATATGGTGATCGAGCTTGCGGTGGAAACGCCGGTCAATCTGACCTCGCGTCAGAAAGAGATTCTGCGCGAATTCGACACGCTTGCGACCGACAACAACCCCGAAGGCTCGAGTTTCTTCACCAAGGTCAAAAGCTTTTGGGATGGAATGAAGGGCTAACAAAAGGGGCGGCAGAAAATGCCGCCCTTTTTCGATCACGGCGCCAATGTTTCAATCTGCTGGCGCATATGTGACGCAAGATGATTTGGAATTTAGCGGCAAATGCAGCATCCTCTGTCCAAATGCAGAGGAGCCTCAGATTTTGTTCAAACCCGATTATACCGCCGCAGATGTTACCCCCGAACATCTTTTCCTGAACCGCCGCCAGCTGATCGCCGGTGCCGCAGCCCTTGCCGCAGGTCCCGCTCTTGCCGCCGGCCCCTATTCCACCGACGAGACGCCCAACACCTATGAGGCGATCACCAGCTATAACAACTATTATGAATTCGGCTATGATAAGACCGATCCCGCGCAATACGCAGGCGCGCTGACCACCGATCCGTGGTCGATCAAGGTGGATGGTCTGGTCGACAATCCCGGCACCTATGCTTTGGCGGATCTTATCGGCGATATGCCGATCGAAGAGCGGATCTACCGCTTCCGCTGTGTCGAGGCTTGGTCGATGATCATTCCGTGGCAGGGCTTCCAGCTGTCGGCCTTGTTGAACAAGCTTGGGGTTCAGGCTGGCGCGAAATATGTCTCCTTTGAAACCTTGGTGCGCCCTTCGGAAATGCGTGGTCAAAACGGCGGCAGCATCCAATGGCCCTACCGCGAGGGGTTGCGGTTGGACGAGGCGATGCATCCTTTGGCCTTTATGGCGACGGGTCTGTACGGCAAACCGCTGCCGAATCAAAGCGGCGCGCCGATCCGGCTGGTGGTGCCGTGGAAATATGGCTTCAAATCCGCCAAGGCTTTGGTGCGCATCAGCCTGACCGAGACCCAGCCGGTGACAACGTGGAACACCTTGGCGGCGAATGAATACGGCTTTTACGCCAATGTGAACCCAGAGGTCGATCATCCGCGTTGGTCGCAAGCCACCGAGCGCCGCGTCGGCGGTGGTCTTTTTGCTGGCCGCATCGATACGCAGATGTTCAACGGTTACGGCGATCAGGTCGCCAGCCTTTATAGCGGTCAAGATCTGACCAAGGACTATTGATGCAAGACCTCATCAACAGGGCCGCGCGCAAGACCCCGACTTGGGTTTTCTATCTGGCCGCAATCGCCTTGGCGGTATGGACTGTCTATGGCGCGGTGCAGACCCCAGACCCGGCCAAAGTGCTGGAGCGTGATCTGGGCACGCGTGGGCTGCAAATCCTGATCGCCTCGCTTTGTATCACCCCGCTGCGGTGGGGCGGCATCAATTTGCTGAAATTTCGTAGGGCGCTGGGCTTGATGGCCTTTATGTTCATCACGCTGCATTTTTTGACTTGGTCGGTGCTGGATCTGGGGCTGCGCTGGTCGGTCATCCTGACTGACCTGACCAAGCGTCCCTATATCATCATCGGCTTTGCGGCTTTTGTCGCTTTGATCCCCTTGGCGTTTACATCGAATCTTTGGTCGATCAAACGCATGGGGGCGCAGCGCTGGAAGCAGCTTCACTGGCTGGTCTACCCAGCCGTTTTGGCTGGCGCGGTGCATTTCATCTTGATCGGCAAAGTCTACACGTTGGAATCAGCGCTTTATTTTGCTGTTGCGGCGGGTCTTTTGATTGCGCGCCGACTTAAATCTCGCAAAGCTGTGCTGCAAACAGCCTGAGTCGTAAGTTGGGATAGTGCGGCGGTGTAAGATTGTTGCGCAAAATGGGGGGAAATCAGGTCGAAGCTTCCGCTAACCAATCGATTTCATGGGAATATTCACAAAACTGTAAAAAAGTGGGTCTATAGGCGTTTTTTGCTATTGCGGGTTCTGTTGAGTTTGCCTAAACACCGCCTTACCGAAGCGAAACAGTGACGGTTACGAGCTTGGAAGACGCGGAAGCGGTTGGAATTGTTCGGAAAATCAGAAGATGCGGTTATCGATGAAGCGCTAAGAGATTAGCGCTCGTCGGAAATTTTGTCGGAAGATGGCTCTTTGACATTGATGGAATTGAAGGGATATGTGGGCGGTTTGGGCGCATCGGC
>NZ_DAIPZF010000042.1:7137-24930 GCF_036782355.1 Cypionkella sp. | reverse complement strand
ATGCGCGCCTATATCGAGCGCATGCATGCCAACAGCTAGGCGCGTTTGGCCAGCGGAGGCGGGGGGCTGTCTGCCCCCCACGGCCTTCGGCCTCCCCCCGAGGATATTTTCAGACAGATGAAGGGGTTAGAGTCCCTTCAGGCAGGTGGTGAGCAGCGCTGAGTCTGGGTGTTGCAGGCCGTCGATGACGTTGAAGTGGTGCAGGCCTGGATCGACGGTCCAAGCGCAATCCCAGGATTCTGACAGGGTGCGGGCCTGCCACAGAAAGGCTGGGCGTTCATTGCCGCCAACCCAGATATGGGCGTCGCAGGCGCGGGCGTGATGCGCCGGGCTTTCGGCAAGAGCTTCTTCGGGGTCGAGCCAGAGGGTTTGGTTCATCTCGGTTTGCAGCAAGGGTTCCAGATCGGCGAGCGGCGAGATCGGCACCACGCGGGCGGTGCGGGGGTGGTGGTGATCAGCGCAGCCCATGCGCGCGGCCAGATGGCCGCCCGCCGAATGGCCGGTGATGACCAAGGGCCCTGCGACTTCGGCGGCAGCCACGGCGACGGCATTGGCGATTTCGGCGGTGATGTCGCGAATGCGGGCCTGAGGTGCCAGCGTGTAAGACGGCATGGCGCAGGCCCAGCCGCGCGCCAGCGCCCCTGCCGCCAGATGCGACCAGCTTTCCCGCCCCATCGCCAGCCAATAGCCGCCATGCACAAAGACCAAAAGGCCGCGCGGGGTGGTTTGCGGCAAGAACAGATCCAAGGCTTGGCGTGGTTCTGGGCCATAAGGCAGGCCCAGCCGCGCGGATTTACCCAGGCTTGCGCGAAAGGCGGCGGCTTTTTGCGCCCAAAGATCCGGCAGCGCGTCAGAGCCCGGAATAAAGGCGCCATTGGCGTATTCGCGGTCCATATCCATCGCCATCTCTCCAGATTTTATCATAGTTTAAGTCCAGTCGCCCTTGGGGAACTGGACTTTCAGCCTCTCAGGATGCATTGCAGAGTCAACCGCGAAATGGGAGATCCAAATGCTCGATTCCGTCACCGATCTGCGTTCCATGTTGAAAGATCCTGCGCTGTTGCCGAACAAGGCATATATCGCGGGCGAATGGGTCGAGGCCGCCGATGGCGCGACCTTTGCTGTCACCAACCCCGCACGCGGCGATGTGATCGCGCATGTGCCCGATCTGACCCGCGCCGATGCGGCCCGCGCCATTGCCGCCGCCGATGTGGCGCGCCGCGACTGGGCTGCGCGCACCGGCAAGGAACGCGCGCAGGTGATGCGCAAGTGGTTTGATCTGTGCATGGCCGCGCAAGACGATCTGGCCGCCATCCTGACCGCCGAGATGGGCAAGCCTTTGGCCGAGGCCAAGGGCGAGGTGGCCTATGGCTCGGCCTATCTGGAATGGTTTGGTGAAGAGGCCAAGCGCACCTATGGCGAGATCATTCCCGGCCATATGCGCGACAAGCGGATTTCGGTGTTGAAGCAGCCGATCGGGGTTTGCGCCTCGATCACGCCTTGGAACTTTCCCAATGCGATGATCGCCCGCAAGGTGGCCCCCGCCTTGGCAGCAGGCTGCGGCTTTGTGGCCCGCCCTGCGGCCGAAACGCCGCTTTCGGCGATTGCGCTGGCTGTGCTGGCCGAGCGCGCCGGCGTGCCTGCGGGGGTGTTTTCGGTCATCACCTCAAGCCGCTCGTCCGAGATTGGCAAAGAGTTCTGCGAGAACAAGGCCATTCGCAAGCTGACCTTCACCGGATCCACCGAGGTGGGGCGGATTTTGCTGCGCCAAGCTGCGGATCAGGTGCTGAAATGCAGCATGGAGCTGGGCGGCAATGCGCCGTTTATCGTCTTTGATGACGCCGATCTGGATGCTGCCGTCGAAGGCGCGATGGTGTCGAAATTCCGCAACAATGGTCAGACCTGCGTTTGTGCCAACCGCATCTATGTGCAGGCCGGTGTCTATGATGCCTTTGCTGAAAAGCTGGCCTTGGCGGTGAAAAAGCTGTCGATTGGCGATGGTTTGGTGGCGGGCACCACGACGGGGCCGCTGATCAACCAAGACGCGGTTGAAAAGGTGGAAGAGCATATCGCAGATGTCTTGGCGGGGGGCGGCAAGATCGTCACCGGCGGCAAGCGTCACGCTTTGGGTGGCACCTTCTTTGAGCCAACCGTGGTGACGGGTGTGACGCCTGACATGATGGTGGCCAATGAAGAAACCTTTGGCCCGCTTGCGCCCTTGTTCAAGTTCGATACCGAAGCAGAGGTGATCGCACGCGCCAATGACACGATCTTTGGCTTGGCGTCTTATTTCTATGCTCGCGACATCGGTCGAATCACCCGTGTGCAAGAGCAGCTGGAATACGGCATGGTCGGGGTGAACACCGGCCTGATCTCGAACGAGATGGCGCCTTTTGGCGGCGTCAAGCAATCGGGTCTGGGCCGCGAGGGCAGCCACCACGGCATCGACGACTATATGGAACTGAAATACGTCTGCCTGTCGATCTAAGATTGGCAAAGCGGCAAGGCATGAAAACGGCGGGGGAAACCCTGCCGTTTTTTATTATCTATATATTTCAGTCGGTTAGATATTTGCTATCGCATAGCAGTCGCGCGATTTTGCCTAGCGTGGGGCTTTGGCGCTTTATCGGGTCATTCGCCAAGGGCAGTGCTCGCCTTTGGCCCAACCCCGAAAGGATGCGTCATGTTGCTAGGTTTCACCCCCAAATCTGTTTCCCTCAAGCAGGCCTCCCTCAAGCAGGCTGTCGTGGCCGCTGTCACTGCACTTGCCATCGCCGTTCCGGCTGCCCCTGCCTTGGCTTGGGGCCAGCGTGAACGCGATACGCTAACGGGGGTTGCAGGCGCGCTGTTGATCGAAAACGTGATCCGCAACAGCCGTCATACCCAAGCCCAAGCCGCGCAGCCGCAGTATGTGCCACAGCCGCAGCCGCGCTATGTCGAACCGCACTATCAGCCGCGCTATGTCGAGCCGCAATACCAACCGCGCCGTCGTCACTATGAGCAACGCGTTGTGGTTGCGCCTTCGATCTATGCCACACCTGCTGCTGATGCGTTTAAAAGCTATTCTTGGGCAGAGCGGCGGATGATCCAGCGCCGCCTTGCCGTCTTTGGTTACTACGACGGCGGGGTTGATGGTTCGTTCGGGCCGGGCACCTATTCGGCGATCACCGCCTATGCCAATGCACAAGGTCAGGGCCGCGCGCTGCGCGCCACCAATACCGCCTATGCGGTCTATGATGGGCTGATTTACTAAGCGCTGATATGCAACAGGCCTGAGAGCGCCTCAGGCCTGTTGGTCGTGCGGTGGCGTGGGCGCTTAGGCTTCGATGGTTGCCATGGTTGCGCTGACGCCGCGGCCAATTTCGATGCGGCGCGGTTTCAGTGCCTCTGGCATTTCGCGCAGCAGATCAATATGCAGCATGCCGTGTTCGTGAACAGCCCCCGACACTCGCACATGGTCTGCCAAAGCAAAGCGGCGGTCAAAGGCACGGGTAGCAATGCCACGGTGCAGATAGGTCTTTGCGCTATCGTCAGGCGCCTTGCGGGCGCTGACATGGACGGCGTTTTCCTTGACCTCGACCGAAAGATCGTCGGGCGAAAAGCCTGCAACCGCGATCGAGATGCGATAGGCATCCTCGGCGGTTTTTTCGATGTTATAGGGGGGGTAGCTGGGCTGGGCCACATCGGCAGTCAGCGCGCGATCCATCAGATCGGCAATGCGGTCAAAGCCAACGGTGGCGCGATAAAGCGGGGCAAAATCCAAAGTACGCATAGCATCCTCTTTCAAGCGATGTCGGGCAGGCAGGGCCTGCGCCGTGGTGATGCCTTCCCTGATGGGCAAGGCGGGAAATCCTTGGGCCCATGATTGGCATCCCAAGACCTCTTTGATTTGGGAAGGCGCGGCAGCGGTTTCAAGCCCTGGCCCAGAGCTAGGGTTTCAGGAATTTCGCGCCGCTGGCCTTGCCGCCCGAAAGCGTGCTGATGTGCTTGCCCACCGTCAGGTTTGGCGGGCTCTGCTTGGCCAATTCTGCCCGCAGACTTTGGAGTGGTCTTTGCAACACGGCCCCCAGCGCCACCTTTTTCCCCTTGGCCTCGGCCTTGGCGGAAATCACCGAAACGATCACTGCGGCGCCGTTTTGCATCGCAAAAACCGGTGCGCCTGAAGAGCCATAGTCGATGTCGCAAGACATCACCAAGACCGTGGTCGAGGCGTCGATCACATGGCAAAGCTCTTGCAGCGAGGGCACCTCTGCTCGATTTTGCGCGTAAGAGACCACCCCTACCTCGGCGCCGATGCCGGTGGTGTCCGCCGTGGCAAAGGCTGTGATCGAGGGTTGGCGGATCGGCTGATCCAGTTGGATCAGGGCAATGTCATTGCCGACACGGTCCAGATCCGAGGCATGATCGGGCCAGTAATCTGGATGTGTCACCGCGATGGCGGCCCTTCGATAGGCCTCGGCACGACCATTGCGCAGGCCGGCCAGAAACTGGATATCCTTTGGCGCAACCTTTTCGCCGGTGTTCTTGTCGTAAAGGCAATGCGCGGCCGTCAGCACAAGATCAGGCGCAATCAGCGCCCCCGAGCAAAAGCCATGCCTGCCAAGATCCAACCGCCCTACCGCGTTCCACCCCTTTGACTGATCCGCGGTTTGCAAGCCTATCAAAGGCGCCTCCCGCGCAGGGGCGGCTGCGGCAAGCCAAGGCAAAACCAGCGTTAAAATCAAGCCAAGTCGCATCTTCCCTCCCCGCGATGGCGCAAGGCTAGGCCAGAACTACGGCTGATTTATGGCATCCAAGCCGCGCGGGCGTGGCCCGCCTGTGGCCCAATCCAACAGCTCGACCGTATGCACCACCGGCACGCCGGTGGCCGATCCGATCTGCATCATACAGCCGATATTGCCCGCCGAGATGATATCGGGCTTCTTGGCTTCCAGCGTTTGCACCTTGCGCGCCTTCAGCTGCGCCGAAATCTCGGGCTGGAGCAGGTTATAGGTGCCCGCCGATCCGCAGCACAGATGGCTGTCGGCAGGTTCCACCACGGTGAATCCCACCCGTTTCAGCAAATCTTTCGGCGCGGTCTTGATCTGCTGACCGTGCTGAAGGCTACAGGCGGCATGATAGGCCACCCGCAAGCCCTTTGGCGCGCCTTCGGGCAGCCCCAGCTTCACCAACAGCTCCGAGATATCCATCGTCAGCGCCGAAACCGCCGCCGCGTCGTCCGAGCCGATCATATGGCCGTAATCCTTGACCGTGGTGCCGCAGCCCGAGGTGTTGATAACAATCGCATCCAGACCCGCACCGCGCTTTTCCGCCATAAAGGCCGCGATATTGGCTTGAGCCGAGGCATGGCTTTCCGCCTCGCGCCCCATGTGATGCGTCAGCGCCCCGCAGCAGCCCATGCCCTGCGGCACCACCACCTCGCAGCCAAGCCGCCGCAGCAGCCGGATGGTGGCATCATTGATATCGGTGTTCAGCGCCTTTTGCGCACAGCCCGTCATCAGCGCTACCCGCATCCGCTGCGGTGCGGTCGGGGCAAAGCTTTGCGGATCATCATTGCGGCTGACCGGCGGAATGGTCTTGGGAGCCATCGCCAGCATCGCCCGCAGCCGCGCATCCGGGATCAGCCCGGCAAAGGGCCGCCCCAGCTTGGCCGCAAACAAGGCCAGCCGAAACCGCGTCGGATGCGGGATCACCTTGGCCAAAACCCAGCGCAGGGCCCGGTCCGACAAAGGCCGCTTGTAGGTCTTTTCGACATAGACGCGCGCCTGATCAATCAGATGCATGTAATCGACGCCACTGGGGCAGGTGGTGGTGCAGGCAAGGCAAGACAGACAGCGGTCAATATGCTTGACGGTCTTCTCATCGGCAGGTCGGCCGGTCTCCAGCATTTCCTTGATCAGATAGATCCGGCCGCGCGGGCTGTCCAACTCATCGCCCAAGACCTGATAGGTCGGGCAAGTCGCGGTGCAAAAGCCGCAATGCACGCAAGAGCGCAAAATGCTATTGGCCTCTGCCAAGGCGGGGTCTTGCAATTGCTCGACAGTGAAATTGGTTTGCATCAGCCCATGATCCCCTGGTTGAAAACCCCGCGCGGGTCAAATTGCGCCCGCAAGGCGCGGCTTAGGGCGACGATCCCTGCGGCTTCAGGCTGAAAGCTTGGCGTGCTTTGACCCGGCAGGCTCCGCAGCAAAGTGGCACTGCCCAAACCCGCCACAGCCGCGCGCACTGGCGCGCTGCCTGCGGGATCCAACAGCCAGATCAAACCGCCACCCCAATCGCAAATCGCCTCCAAGCCCAAAGCGGCGATGATCCCCGCGGCCTCGGTGGGCTTTACCGCCAGCCGCCAAACCGCACCATCGCGGGCAGCAAACGGCGTGACATCGCGCACCGCCGACCAATCGCCCGCCGCTTCCTGCCAATCGCCCAACAGCCCGCGCAACTGGGTGGCACGATAGGCCACAGACCCCGCCATGCCCTCAATCCGGATCATCGCGCGCCCCGCCATCCAAGCCGCCCCCGAGATGTCATAGGGCGAGCCCAACGCCTTGCGCAAATCGGCCAAACCCTCGATAATACCGCGTTCCGCCACCAACGTCAGCTGCGCCTCAGGCACTGCTTGCACCTTGAAGGCCAACTCGCTGATCACGCCAAGGCTGCCATGGCTGCCCGCCATCAGCTTAACCAGATCATAGCCGGTGACGTTTTTCATCACCCGCCCACCATTCTTGATGATCTGCCCCGCGCCATCGACAAAACGCACCCCCAAAAGCGCATCGCGACAAGCACCCACCTGCAACCGCCGCGGCCCCGAGGCATTCACCGCCACCACGCCGCCAAGCGTCGATGCCCCCTCGCGCCGCAACAGCCCGCGCATATCAGGCACCTCAAAGGCCAAGCGCTGCCGCTCGCCGGCCAGCACTGCCTCGATCTCAGCCAAAGGCGTGCCCGCCCGCGCCACAAGCGTCAAAGCCCCGGGTTCATAAAGCTCAACCCCGCTTAGCCCCGAGGTCTGCAAAACCTCGCCAACCGCCGCGCCAATCGTCCGGGTGCCGCCGCCCTGCACAACCAAGGCCTTCGACCCAAGGATCGCTTCGCTCAACTCCGCTTCCGTCGCAGGGCGCATCGGCTACCCCTTTCATCTGTCTAAAAATATCCTCGGGGTCCGGGGCAGACAGCCCCGGGGGTCTCATCCAGCGCGCCGGCTTGCGGTGACATCCAAAGGAAACACCTTGGCCGGGTTCAACAGCCACTTGGGGTCAAACACATCCTTGACCCGCAGCTGCGCTTCCAGATCTTGCGGCGCAAATTGCACCTTCATCAGATCGCGCTTCTCGATGCCCACGCCGTGCTCGCCGGTCAAACAGCCGCCCACCTCGACACAAAGCTTCAAGACCTCGGCGCCAAAGGCCTCGCAAAGCTCCAGATCACCGGGTTTGTTCGCATCATACAAGATCAGCGGGTGCATATTGCCGTCGCCGGCATGAAACACATTGCCGACATCCAGACCAAATTGCACACTCATCTCGCCAATCCGGCGCAGCACATAGGGCAGCGAGGTCACCGGAATCGTGCCATCCAGACACATATAGTCATTGATCTGCCCCATCGCGCCAAAGGCAGATTTGCGGCCCAGCCAGATCCGCTTGGCCTGATCTTCGTCTTCGGCCTCGCGGAATTCTACCGGGTTATGGGTCAGCGCAATGGTCTTGATCCGCGCCAATTGCTCGGCAATCTCGGCCTGCGAACCCTCGACCTCGATGATCAACAGCGCCTCGCAATCAGGGTATCCGGCCTTGGCAAAGGCTTCGGTGGCGCGGATGCAGGGGCGGTCCATGAATTCAATCGCCACCGGCAGAATGCCGGCTTTGATGATGTCAGACACACAAGCCCCCGCCACTTCGTTGCTGTCAAAGCCCACCAAGACCGGCCGCGCGCCTTCGGGCTTTGGCAAGATCCGCAGCGTGGCCTCGGTCACCACGCCCAGTTGCCCTTCAGAGCCACAGACCACGCCCAACAGATCCAGCCCGCCCGCATCCATCCACGGCCCGCCAAGCTCGACCACCTCGCCGGTCATCAGAACCATCGTCACCCCCAACAGATTGTTGGTGGTCACCCCGTATTTCAAACAATGCGCCCCGCCCGAATTCATCGCGATATTGCCGGCAATGGCGCAGGCCAATTGGCTGGAAGGATCGGGCGCATAAAAGAACCCATCGCTTTCAACCGCGCCGGTCACCGACAGATTGGTGCGCCCCGATTGCACGCGGATAAAGCGGTTGTCGTAGTCGGTTTCCAGAACGCCATTCATCCGACCCACGCCCAAGATCACGCAATCCGCCGTCGGCAGTGCGCCGCCTGCCAAACTGGTGCCCGAGCCGCGCGGCACCACCGGCACGCCTTCTTCGTGGCAGATGCGCAAGACCGCTGCCACCTCTTCGGTCGATCGCGGCAAGACCGCTGCCAGCGGCGCGCAGCGGTAAGCGCTCAGGGCATCGCATTCATAGGCCCGCGTCTCGGCCGGATCGGTGATCAGCGCATCGGCAGGCAAAACAGCCGCAAGCCGCGCATAAATCGCAGCCTTACGCGCCAGAATTGTGGCGTTTGGAATGGGCATCTGCATGGCGGCCTCCTCTTTGGTAAGAAAATATAACCAATTTCTGCGATCAAGCAAGCCATTCTTCCTCTTTCGCTGATCTGCCGGAGGCACTAGCATAAGAAAATGGAACATATGTTACTTTTTGCCGGCTTTGGCGCCTTGGATCAGATCGCTTTGGCGGTGGTTTTGCTGTCGTGGTTTTCGATCGGCTGGTTTATCGAGCATCCCCCCGCAGGCCGCCCCTCGGTCAGCCTGTTGATGCAGGCCTACCGGCGCGAATGGATGCAGCAGTTTCTCACGCGGCAGCCTCGGATTTTTGACGCCTCGATGATCGACAGTCTGCGACAAAGTACGGCGTTTTTCGCCTCGGCATCGATGATTGCGATTGGGGGAGCGATTGCGATGATCGGTAATCCGGCAGCGGTGCGCGGCGTTGCAGCGGATCTGACACTGTCGACCGAAAGTCTTGCCATCGAGTTGCGGGTGCTGTTGGTGGTGGGGTTCTTGGCCAATGCGCTGTTAAAGTTCATCTGGTCGCATCGGCTGTTTGGCTATTGCTCGATCATGATGGCGGCGGTGCCAAATGATCCCGCAGATCCGATGGCCGCGCCGCGTGCAGCACAAGCGGCCGAGCTGAACATCACCGCCGCCAAAAGCTTTAACCGCGGCCTGCGCTCGATCTATTTTGCTTTGGGATCCTTGGCTTGGCTTTTGGGCGGCTATGCTTTGATCGCGGCGTCCTTGTTGACGGCTGCGGTGTTGTTTCGCCGCGAATTTGCCTCGACCTCGCGGCAGATCATGCTGCAGTCCGCCTAAAGCCGCGCCCCTCGCGCAGCCAAGCCGCCAGCGACAACAGCGCCACCAACAACAGCATCAGCCAGCTTGGCAGCAGCGGGCTGACCTTAAGATCTTGGGTGACATAGGCGGCGCGCGGGGTCAGCCCGATCCAGCCGCGCCCGGCGGCAGGGCGGCCTTCGCGCACCATGCGCAGGCTGGGAACCCCGTCTTGCAGCCGCAACAGGCCACCTTGCAAGGGCGCCACACTTGGGGCCAGCAGATCCGCAGTTGCCAAGGTTTGCTCGAATTCCTTGGGTGCTGCGGGCCCGACCGCAACCACCCGCACCAGATCGCCCTGTTGTAGCCGGTAAAGCCCCAGCTCGGGGGCCTGCCAAGTCAGCACGAAACGGCCTGCGCTGGTTTGTGGCATTGGCAGGCTGATCTTTGCGCCGCTGGGGGCGGTGATCGCCAGATCGCCCAAAGGCTTGTCGGAAATCGAGTGGCGCGTGATCGTCAGCACATCGCCCTTGGCGGTGGCGGTCAGCGATTCTTCTTCCAGTTCGGGTTCTTTCAGCATCCAATGCGCCAGCCTGCGCAGCAGTTCCAACTGCGGCCCGCCGCCTTCAAAGCCGCGCCCCCAAAGCCAGGCTTGATCCGAGGCCAGCACCGCAATGCGGCCTTGATCGACGCGGTCAAGGATCAACAGCGGCTTATCTTCTGCCCCCGACATCACCACTTGTCCGCGCAGCGGGATCACCTCGGTCTGGCGGAACCAGCGGCCCCAGCCGTCTTTGGGGGCCAGCGCCTCTAGGCCTTGGGTGACGGGATGACGCTTGCCAAGCTCGGTCAGTTTTGGGCGAAAGCCCTGTTCGATCACCTTGGCGGTGGGTTCTGCGGGCAAAATCTGAGCCAGAGGCGAGCGCCAAAGGCTATCGACCGCGCCATATTCCGGCCCCGCTGCCACCAGCACCGTGCCGCCACCTTTGACGTAATCGACCACATTTTGCAGATATTGCATCGGAAGAATGCCGCGCATCGAATAGCGGTCAAAGATGATCAGATCAAAATCCTTGATCTTTTCCACAAACAGCTCGCGGGTGGGAAAGGCGATCAGCGACAGCTCGTCGGTGGGCACGCCGTCTTGTTTTTCGGGCGGGCGCAGGATGGTGAAATGCACCAGATCGACCGAAGGATCCGATTTCAGCAGGTTACGCCAGACCCTCTCGCCGGTATGCGGCTCGCCCGAGACCAACAGCACCCGCAGACGGTCGCGCACGCCGTTGATCTGCACCACAGCCGCATTGTTGCGGTCTGTCAGCTCGCCCGCTTGGGCGGCCACCGAAAACTGCAACACGTTCATCCCCGCATGCGGCAGCCGCAACGGCAGCTCCAGATCGGTATTGGTCGCGATGGTGAATTCCAGCGGCGCTTGATCGTCGAGGCTGATTTTCAGCACGACCTGACGGCCCAAGGCGGCAGGCACAGCGCCTTCGTCCTGCACCCGCAGCTTCAGCGTGACATCTTCGCCCATGATGGCAAAGGCGGGGGCTTCGGTGATGATCAGGCGGCGGTCCCAATCGGCAGTCGTCCCTGTCAGCAGCACATGCAGCGGTGCAGGCAGCGCGGGTGTCAGGCCAAGGTCGTGGACTTGGCCGTCGGTGACAAGGATCGCGCCAGAGATGCGGGCGCGGGGTTCTTCGGCAATCGCTTGCGCCAATGCGGTCATCGCCAAAGTGCCCGCATTGTCCGGCCCGTCGCCAAAGCGGATCACCCGCAGGTCGGTATTGCCCAAGGCTGCAACCTGCGCCGAAATCCGCGCCACGGCCTCGGCGCTTTGCGCGGGCCTTGCGGCAAGACCTTGGCTTGCGCTTTCATCCACCAGCAAAAGCACGATGTCGTTCAAAGGCTTGCGGTCTTCGATCTGTAGCGAGGGATTGGCCAGCCCCAGCGCCAGCACCGCAAACGCCAGTGCGCGAAACGGCCAGCCGCGCAGGCCCTTCCACAGCGCAAAGCCAAGCAGGGCCATGGCAAGCACCATGAGGCCCCAGATCAGCCGCAGATCAACCAGCGGCGCAAACACCAGGCTTTCGGTCATTGGCCAAGCCTTTCCAGCAGCGCAGGCACATGCACCTGATCGGATTTGTAATTGCCGGTCAGCACATGCATGATCACATTGATGCCAAAGCGAAAGGCGATTTCGCGCTGCCGCTCGCCCGCATAACCGCGCCCCACGGGAAACTGCGCCACGCCGTTTTCATCCACCGCCCAAGCCGCCGCCCAATCGCCGCCGCCAATGATCACTGGCGTGACGCCATCGTTCAGATTGCGAAACGGCATGCCATCGGTCTGTTCGGCACCCGGGGGGGCTGCCTCGACCCAAAGCGGGCTGCCGGCATAGCGGCCGGGGAAGTCTTGCAGCAGATAAAAGCTGCGGGTCAGCACATGGTCTTGCGGGATCGGTTCCAGCGGCGGAATATCCAAGCCCGAGGCGATCAGTTGCAGCATCTGGCCTTCGGGCGTGCTGCCGCCAAGCCCTGAAAGATCACCATCGCGGGTGTCAAACAGGATCATGCCGCCGGTGCGCAGAAATTTGTTCAGCTTGGCATAGGCGGTCAGCGAGGGCAGGGCCTGCCCGGCGGTCATCGGCCAATACAAAAAGGGAAAGACCTCTAGATCGTCGCGCTCTAGGTCAACCGCCATCGGTGCTTCGGGCTCGATGCTGGTGCGACCCCAAAGCTGATCGCCCAAGCCCATCAGCCCCGCCGCCGAGATGGCGTCTTGGCCCGCATCGCCGGTTTGCACATAGGCCAGCACCACGCCGCGCGTCGCCTCGATCGCGCGGGCGTCGGCGGCCGCATCGGCGCGGGCATGTTGCGGGCTGGCCAGCATTGCGAGCGCAAGCACCGCCGCAAGCCCCAGCCGCCCCGAAACCCAAAGTGCGGCCAGCACATCCAGCGCCAGAAACAGCAGCGCTGCGGTCAAAAGCGCGCCTTTCAAGGCTTGCGGTGTCGCCTGCTCGATGCCTTCGATCACGGTGCCCGCAGGCCAAGTGGCGGGTGCAATCTGGGTCTGCGCGCCAATCACATTCAGCGCCACTTTGCGCGCGCCGCCGGCATATAGTCCGGGCGGCAGGGCTGCACTGGGGCCGTTTTGCAGCGCGCGCGCCAGATCGGTCCCTGCGACCCCCGCCACGGCTGCGGCAGGGCCGTCTTGGCCAAAGCCATCTAACACGCGGTCGGGCACCCAAGTCTGCCCTGCCAGATCTTGCGTCAGCGGCGCCGCCGCACGGATCGACACCGCAAGCCGTTCCAACATCTGCACAAATAGCCCTGAAAGCGGCAGGTTCGACCATTCGGCATTGGCGGTGACATGCACCAAGACCACACTGCCCGCGCCAATTGCCTTGCGGGTGACAAGCGGGGTGCCATCGGCCAGTGCGGCGATGGTGCGGGCACTAAGATCGGGGTCGGGCTGGGCCAAGACCTGCTGGCTGACCGTCACATCGGCGGGCAAGGGCAGGCCGTGAAAGGGGCTGTCTTCGGGAAAGGGCGCCAGCGTTTTCGGCTCGCCCCAGCTCATCGCGCCGCCAACCTGCTGGCCGCCTTGGCGCAGACGCACTGGCATCAGCGGGTCTTCGCTGGCACGCGACAGATCCGAAGCCGCAAGCCTTGGCCCGGCAAAGCGCAGCAACAGCCCGCCCTTATCGGCCCAAGCCAGCAGCGCCTCGGTCTCGGGTGGGCTGATCTGGGCGACATCGGCCAGCACGATCACATCGGGATTGGCCGCAATCACATCGCCCAGACCGCCTTCGATCAGATCGGCCACAGGCGCCAGCGCTTGGCGTAGATAAAAGGTGGGTTGCAGCAGTTGCAGCCCCTCGCGGTCGGCCGAAGCCGCGATCAGCGCGATCTTGCGCCGCTTTAGACTGTCATCGGTCAGCGAAACCGCCGCCGCCGTGCGCTGGCCCAAAAGCGAGAATCTCGTGATGCGGTTGCGCAGCTCGGGTGGCAGGGTCAGCGTGGTTTGCGCCTCGGTCGCGCCTGCGGCAAAGCTAAGGGTGGCGCGCGCCAGCTCGCGGTCGATGCCCGCAGGGTCAGGGCCGCGCGCGATGACGTCAAGCGTGGTTTGCGCAACGGCGGGGCTGCGCGCGGCGCTAAGTTTGATCGCGCCGCTGTCAAATCCCGCGGGGCGCAGCGCAAAGATCGGGCGGGGCGAGACAAAGACCGTCAGCGCACCCTTGGCCGATAGCGCCGCCGTCAGCGCCGCGCGGTCTGGATGCGCCAGCCCGTCGCTAAGCCAATAGCTGTCAAAGCCCTGCGCGGGCAGCAGCGCGGCCCAAGCCTGCATCTGATCGGGCGCATAGGCCCGCGGTGTCATCGCGGCCAAGCGGCCTGTCCAGCTGTCGGCGGGTTGAAAGCCGATTTGCTGCGGCGCATCGGTCAGTTGCACAAGGGCGGTGGGGCGGCCCAAGCGGCCTGCCTCGGCCAGCAAGCCTTGGGCCTTTTCCATCTGGCGCGGCCAGTCGCGGGCATCGGCCCAGCCGCCATCAACCACAATCAGCAAAGGCCCCGTGCCCAGCGCGCGGCTGGCAGGGTTCAGCACAGGCCCTGCAAAACCGATGATCGCCGCAGCCACCGCCAAGGCGCGCAGCAGCAAAAGCCACCACGGGGTTTTATCGGACTGCACATCCTGATCGGCCAAACCCAACATCAGGGCGACGGCAGGAAAGCGGCGGCGGATCGGCGCGGGCGGAATTGCGCGCAGCAAAAGCCATAGGATCGGCAGCGCCAGCAGGCCCCACAACAGGGCGGGAAAGGCAAAGCCAACGGCAGGGATCATACCCGAGCCTCCAAGGCGCGATAGGCCCAAAGCAAGGCCGCTTGCGCCGGTGCGCCGGTGTGGTGGCACTGATAATGCCAGCCCGTCGCCGCCGCCAGACGGGTCAGCGCGTCTTTGCGTTCAGCCAAGCGCGCCAGATACCGCGCCCGCAGATCGCCCGCGCTTTGGGTTTCATGCCGCAGCGCGCCCTGCATAGATTCAAAAATCGTGCGGCCTTGAAAGGGGAAGTCTTCTTCGGCGGGATCAAGCACTTGCAGCAGCACGCCGCGAATGCCGCGATCTGCGGCAGTGATCATCGCCTGTTCCGTCAGATCCAGATTGCCCAGAAAATCCGACAAAAACACCGCCCGCCCATGCGCCGCCATGCCGGTGACATCGGGCGCGCCATAGTCTTGGCTGTCTTCGGTCTGCAAGCCATCCAGCAGCGCCATGATCTGCGCGCGTCCAGGTTTTGGCACCATGCCAGACAGCCCCACCCTTTCGCCGCCGCGCAGCAACAGCACCGCAAGCGCCAGCCCCAGCACGCGGGCGCGGTCGGCCTTGGAGCCGCGCGCAGGGTCACCGCTAAAGCGCATCGCCGTTGCGCTGTCGATCCACAGGCTGACCGATTGCGCCACCTGCCATTCGCGTTCGCGCACAAAATGCGCGTCAGACCGGGCTGATCGTCGCCAATCCATCGCGCGCGCCGGATCACCGGCATGGGCGGGGCGGTATTGCCAAAACTCATCGCCCTGACCAGCCCGCCGTCTGCCATGTTCGCCCAAAAGCACGGTTGCTGCCAAATGCTCGGCCTCTGCCAGCAGGGCTGGCAGCGATTGGCCAAGCGTTTCGGCCTGCGCGCGAAGGCTGGCGGTCTGGCTCACGCAGCAGCCTCAAGTCGCAATGTGCGCGCCACCGTGCGCTCAATCAGGCCTGCAAGCGTCTCGCCCCTTGCGCGAGCGGCAAAAGACAGCGCCATGCGGTGTTCCAGTACCGGATGCGCCATCGCCGCGACATCGGCAATCGAAGGCACCAGCCGCCCATCCAGCAAGGCCCGCGCCCGCACCGTCAGCATCAGCGCTTGCGCCGCACGCGGTCCCGGCCCCCAAGCCAGAGTGCCCGCCAGTTCGGCGCCTTCGGGCTCGGCGGGGCGGCAGGCGCGCACCAGATCCAAGATCGCCTCGACCACAGCCTCGCCCACGGGCATGCGGCGCAGCAGGGCTTGGGCCGCGATCAGATCCTCGGCGCTAAAGACTTGATGGGCTGCGGCCTGATTGGCCCCCGTGGTGGCAAGCAAGATGTCACGCTCATGCGCGCGGGTGGGATAGGCCACGTTCACCTGCAGCAAAAAGCGGTCAAGCTGGGCCTCGGGCAGCGGATAGGTGCCTTCTTGTTCAATCGGGTTTTGCGTCGCCAAAACATGGAAGGGGCGGCCCAGCGGGCGCTGTTGGCCTGCAATCGTCACCTCGCGTTCCTGCATTGCCTGCAACAGTGCCGATTGGGTGCGCGGCGAGGCGCGGTTGATTTCATCTGCCATCAGCAATTGGCAAAACACCGGACCTTGCAAAAACCGAAAGGCGCGGCTGCCATCTGCGGCGGTTTCCAGCACTTCGGACCCCAGAATATCGGCCGGCATCAGATCGGGGGTGAACTGAATGCGATTGCCGTGCAGCCCCATCACGGTGGACAGTGTCTCGACCAGCAGCGTCTTGCCCAAACCGGGCAGGCCCACCAACAAAGCATGCCCGCCACAAAGCATTGCCGCCAAGACCTGATCGACCACGCGGTCTTGGCCGATAAACTTTTGGTTGATAGAGGCCTTTGCCGCGCCCAAACGCGCGCCAAGCGCTTCAATCTCGGCGACAAGCTGGGTAGGATCGGCCATGACATTCCTCCGGAAGTGGGTATATGCTTCTATATGAGCCAATCTAGGCCTTGGGTACAAATGACAAACAGCAAAACGGCACAAATGATTGTGAAACCCTTGGCCGAAGGGCTGGATGCGGTGCGCGCTGCCGCCAAAAAGGGCTTGCCGCCAGTGCATTTGTGGCATCCGCCGTTTTGCGGCGACATTGATATGCGCATTGCGCGCGATGGCACATGGTTTCACGAAGGCTCGCCGATCGGGCGCATGCCTTTGGTCAAGCTGTTCTCTTCGATTCTGCGGCTGGAGGAGGGCAAGTATTTCCTTGTCACCCCGGTGGAAAAGGTCGGCATCGTGGTGGATGACGCGCCCATGCTGGCGATTGACTTCGAGGTTGAAGGCACGGGGACGGCGCAGGTCTTGCGGTTTTTCACCAAGACCGAAGACGAGGTGGTAGCCAATGCCGAAAACCCGATCCGCGTGGCGCGCGACGCAGCCACCGGCGAGCCTGCGCCTTATGTGCATGTGCGCGCTGGGCTCGAGGCGCTGATTGATCGCAAATCGTTTTACCGCTTGGTTGATCTGGGGGTGCATCATGCGGTGGCGGGGCAAGATTGGTTTGGTTTGTGGTCGGGGGGGAGTTTCTTTCCGATCATTCCTTCGCTAGAACTCGCCTGATGTTGAAATATTGTGCCAATTTGACCATGCTTTTTACCGAGGTCGCGACGCTGGATCGCGCAGGCCTTGCCGCGCAAGCTGGCTTTGATGGCGCAGAGGTTTTGTTTCCCTATGAACACACAGCCGCCGAATGGGAGGCTGCGTTAAACGGGCTGCCCTTGGCGCTGATCAACACTCCGCCCGGCAATTGGGCGGCAGGGGATCGGGGTTTTGCCGCGGTCACAGGGCAAGAGACCCGCTTTCGCGACGGATTTCTGCGCGCGGCAGCGCTTGCCACCCGGCTTGGGGCGCAGCGGGTGCATGTGATGGCCGGTGTCGCCAAAGGCCCGCAAGACGAACAAACCTATGTCGAAAATCTGGCTTGGGCCGCCGATCAGGCCCCCGATCTGGGCCTGACCATCGAGCCGATCAACCCCGACGACATGCCCGGATATTTCCTGAATGATTTCGATCAGGCGGGACGGATTGTCGATGATCTGGCGCGGCCAAATCTGGGCATGCAGTTTGATCTGTGGCACGCCGCGCGCATTCATGGCGATGCGGCCCAAGTCTGGGCGCGCCACCGCGACCGCGTGCGCCACATTCAGATCGCAGGCTTTCCCAGCCGTAATGAACCGGGCGGCGGCGGCTTTGATCTGACCGGGCTTTGCGCCGATCTGGAAAGCCGCGACTACCAAGGCTGGATCGCCGCAGAATACCGTCCCGCGCGCGCCACCGTGCATGGCTTGGGCTGGCTGGCTGCCCTTAAAAGCCGTGCAAAGCTGATTGGCGCCTAAGGCTTCGCTGCCGAAACTTTGCCGCAGCCTCACCTCGGGCCTTGTCGCCCCACCTGTGCAGCGGTTAGACTGTGCGCAAGCCAATTCAAGGAAGCCACCGATGACCCGCAACGCGCCTGAAACCATCTCTGTCACCAAATGGAAAGTCGCCTGCGACGGTGGCGACGCGGCTTTGGGGCATCCTCGGGTTTGGCTGACCATTCCGGCTGACACCGGCTTTGTCGAATGCGGCTATTGTGATCGCCGCTACGAGATCGACCGCGCCCATGCGCATGACGATCACT
>NZ_DAIPZF010000042.1:2534-7037 GCF_036782355.1 Cypionkella sp. | reverse complement strand
TTTATTTTTAGGGCCTATCACGCGCTACCGCCGTTGACGCGCAAATCGGATGGCATGCCGGTGGGGGCTGTGGCGGGGTTTTGTAACCTGCTTTGGGGCGAGCTGACCGCCAGCCGCAAAGAGGTCGCCGCCACCCATATTGCGGTGATTTTCGATGCGGGATCAAAAACCTTTCGCAATGACATCTACCCTTTGTATAAGGCCAACCGCCCCGAACTGCCCGAAGATCTGCGGCCACAGTTTATCTTTACCCGCGAGGCCACCCGCGCCTTTAACGTCACCTGCATCGAGGTCGAAGGCTATGAGGCCGATGACATCATCGCAGCCCTTGCCCGTCGCGCGGTCGAGGCTGGCGGCACGGCGACGATCATCTCCTCAGACAAGGATCTGATGCAGCTGGTGGGGCCGGGGGTTGATATGCTGGACCCGATGAAGAACAAGCGTATCGGGCCGGATGAGGTGTTCGAGAAATTTGGCGTCGCACCCAATCGGGTTGTCGATGTGCAGGCCTTGGCGGGCGATTCGGTTGACAACGTGCCGGGTGCGCCGGGCATCGGCATCAAGACCGCAGCCCTGCTGATTCAGGAATACGGCGATCTGGAAACGCTGCTGACGCGGGCGGGCGAGATCAAACAGCCCAAACGCCGCGAGGCTTTGCAAAACAACGCCGATCTGATCCGCATTTCGCGCCGCTTGGTGGCGCTGGACGCGGATATGCCGCTCGAGGCCGATTTGGCGGCGATGGCGCTGCGCGAGCCTGACCCCGAGGTGGTGCTTGGCTTTCTGAACGCGATGGAGTTTCGCACCCTGACCCGCCGTGTGGCCGAAAAGCTGAAGGTCGAGCCACCCGCGCTGGCCGAAGGCGCTGGCATGCATGTGGCGGGCGCGCATGACGCGCCGCAAGCCGCACAAGTGGCCTTTGATGTGGCCGGATACGAGCGCGTCTCGACCATGGCGCAGCTGCACGACTGGGTGGCGCGGATCAACGCGCTGGGCTTTGTGGCGGTGGATACCGAAACCACGTCGCTGGATGAGATGAAGGCCGATCTGGTCGGCATCTCGCTTTCGGTCGAGGCCGGCAAGGCCTGCTATATTCCGCTGGGCCATACCTCGGGCGGCGGCGATCTGTTTGGCGCTTCGGTTCTGGTCGAAGGTCAGCTGGATCTGGCCGAGGTTCTGGCAGCCCTCAAGGGGGTGTTGGAAGACCCTGCGGTGCTGAAAATTGGCCAGAACATGAAATACGACTGGAAGATTTTCGCAAGATACGGCCTGCGGGTCGGCCCCTTTGACGACACCATGTTGATGTCTTCGGCGATGCAGGCGGGGCTGAACGGCCACGGCATGGATGCTTTGTCCGAGAAATATCTGGGCCATTCGCCCATTCCGATCAAAGACTTGATCGGATCGGGTAAATCGGCGGTGACCTTTGACAAGGTCGATATCGACACTGCGGTGCGCTATGCCGCTGAAGACGCCGATGTGACGCTGCGGCTGTGGCAGCTGTTCAAGCCGCAGCTGCACCGCGCGCAGGTGACCACGGTTTACGAGACCCTAGAGCGTCCGCTTGTCACGGTTCTGGCCGAAATGGAGATGGCAGGCGTTCAGGTTGACCGCGACACCCTAAGCCGGATGTCGAACGCCTTTGCGCAGAAAATGGCGGGGCTTGAGGCCGAGATTCAAGAGGCCGCAGGCCAGCCGTTTAACGTAGGCTCGCCCAAACAGCTGGGCGAGATCTTGTTTGACAAACTGGGCCTGCCGGGGGGCGAAAAGGGCAAAACCGGCGCCTATGCCACGGGTGCGGATATTCTGGAAGATCTGGCCACCGAACATAAGCTGCCCGGTCTGGTGCTGGATTGGCGGCAATTGGCCAAGCTGAAATCCACCTATACCGACGCGCTGCAAGACCATATCAACCGCGACACGGGCCGGGTGCACACCAGCTATTCGATCACCGGTGCGGTGACGGGGCGGCTGTCGTCAACCGACCCCAACTTGCAAAACATCCCGATCCGCACCGAAGAAGGCCGCCGCATCCGCGAGGCATTTGTCGCCCCCAAGGGCAAGGTTCTGGTCTCGCTTGACTATAGCCAGATCGAGCTGCGGATTTTGGCGCATATGGCCGATATTCCCAGCCTACAGCAGGCCTTTAAAGACGGCATCGACATTCACGCCGCCACCGCAAGCGAGATGTTTGGCGTGCCCCTGTCCGAGATGACCTCGGAGGTGCGCAGGCGCGCCAAGGCGATCAACTTTGGCGTGATCTATGGCATTTCCGGCTTTGGTCTGGCGCGCAACTTGCGGATTCCGCGTGCCGAGGCGCAGGGCTTTATCGACCGCTATTTCGAACGCTATCCCGGGATCAAGGAATATATGGCCGAAACCGTGCGCTTTGCCCAAGAGCGCGGCTTTGTGCAGACCCTGTTCGGGCGCAAGATCCACACGCCTGAAATCAACGCCAAGGGGCCCGCAGCCGGTTTCGCCAAACGCGCTGCGATCAACGCGCCTATTCAGGGCACGGCGGCCGATGTCATCCGCCGCGCGATGATCCAGATGCCAAAGGCGATTGCCGATCTGCCCGCCACCATGCTGTTGCAGGTGCATGACGAATTGCTGTTCGAGGTCGAGGCCGAGGCGGCAGAGGCGCTGATCGCGACGGCCAAGCGGGTGATGGAGGGGGCCGCCCATCCGGCGGTCGCGCTCAAGGTGCCGCTGATTGTCGAGGCGGGGCAGGGGCTGAACTGGGCTGCGGCACATTGATCTGGCAATCGGCGGTCTGCGCACCATGTTGCAAAGGGGGCGCTGGGGGCCTTTGGGGGATGCTATGGAATTGAACGCCGATTTTAGCGCCGCGGTGCTGGTGCGGTTTGATCAGATTGCCTGGCAGGCCTCGCCGATGCCGGGGGTGGATCGGCGGATGCTGGACCGTATCGGCGGCGAGGTGGCGCGCGCCACCTCGATTGTGCGCTATGCGCCGGGCAGTCGGTTTTCGGCCCATACCCACACGGGGGGTGAAGAGTTTATCGTGCTTGACGGGGTGTTTCAGGATGAACACGGCGATTATCCGCAGGGCAGCTATGTGCGCAACCCGCCCACCACCGCGCATAGCCCGCGCTCGGATGCGGGCTGCGTGATTTTTGTCAAACTTTGGCAGTTTCACCCAGACGACCGCACCCAGTTTCACACCCTGATGACCGAGGCGCTTTCTGCGCCTGTGGCGGGGGTGGCGACCGCGCTGCTGCACCGCGATGCGTTTGAGGTGGTCAGCTATAGCGAGCTTGCGCCTGATGCGACGCTGATCAAGACCGATGCGGGCGGCACCGAGATGTTGGTGATCGCGGGCAGCGTGCTTTGGGGCGGCGAAAGCCTTGGCGCGGGCGATTGGCTGCGCCTGCCCGAAGGCCAGCGGCTGGAGGTGACGGCGGGGGCGCTTGGTGGCAAGGTTTGGATCAAGACCGGGCACCTGCCCCATGCCAAAGCGCCAGCGGTTGGCCTTTGATGCAAGCGCGGTAGGGCAAAGATGCGGGTTTTGATTGTGGGCGGCGGTCTGTCTGGGCTTGCCTTGGCCGAAGCCTTGCAGACGGCAGGCATAGACTATCAGCTGATTGAGGCGCGCGACCGCTTTGGCGGCCGCATTCTGACGCATCAGCACGGGCAGGGCGCTTTCGACATGGGGCCCGCGTGGTTCTGGCCGGGGCAGCCGCGTATTGCGGCGCTGATCGCACGGCTGGGCTTGCAGAAGTTCGAGCAATACGCCGAGGGGGCCTTGGCCTTTGAAGACGCGCGCGCCCAAGTGCAATATGGCCGCGGCTTTGCCTCGATGCAGGGGTCTTGGCGGCTGCAGGGCGGGCTTGGCCGCCTGATACAGGCCCTTGCAGATCGGTTGCCGCAAGATCGCTTGCAGAAAAACGCGCGGCTGGTGGCCTTGCGCAAAACCGATCACGCGATGCTTGCGACCTTGGCCGATGGCACAGAGATCATCGCCGACCGCGTGGTGCTGGCGCTGCCGCCACGGCTTGCGGCGCAGATCAGGTTTGAACCTGCTCTGCCGATCCCGGCGCTTGCCGCGATGCAGGCGGTGCCAACTTGGATGGCGGGGCAGGCCAAGGCGCTGGCGGTCTATGACAGCGCCTTTTGGCGCGAGGCGGGGCTTTCGGGCGATGCCAGTAGCCGCTTTGGCCCGATGGTGGAAATTCACGACGCCTCGCCCGCCGATGGCGGCCCGTTTGGGCTGTTCGGCTTTATCGGCGTGCCGCCGCAAGGCCGCCGCGATCTGGAGGCGCTGCGCCAGCAAGTCACCGCACAGCTGACGCGGCTGTTTGGCCCCAAGGCTGCAAGCCCTTTGGCGGTCTATCTGCAAGACTGGGCCTCTGAGAGCTTCACCGCCACCCCCGCCGATCTTGCGCCGCTGTCGGCGCATCCAGACTATGGCCTGCCGCCCGCTTGCCAAGGGCTTTGGGACAACCGCCTTCTGCTGTCAGGCACCGAAGCCGGCAGCGAATTTGG
>NZ_DAIPZF010000042.1:0-2434 GCF_036782355.1 Cypionkella sp. | reverse complement strand
GGATCGACCAGACGGCCCATCGGGCGGCCGCCAAGGATATGCAGGTGGTAATGCGGCACCTCTTGCAGGCCATGTTCGGCAGCATTGGTGATGGCGCGGTAGCCCTTGCCCGGCATCACGCCCGTCATCTGACAGACCTGTGCGCAGGCGCGGTGAAAATCGACAATCTCTTCGGCCGAGGCATTGGCGGCGAAATCATCAAAGGTCACATAAGCGCCTTTCGGTATTACCAGCACATGCACGGGGGCGGCTGGGTTTATGTCATGAAAGGCGAGGCTGTGTTCGGTTTCCAAGACGGTTTTATTGGGAATTTCACCGCGCAGGATGCGGGCAAAGATGTTCTGGGGGTCATAGCTGTGCATGGGTCAATCCACAAAAAGATAGTCAGTGCCGACGATTTCGCGCGCCTTATCAACCGGAATATCAAGGAATTCCGCCAAAGGCACGGTGTTTTCGTCAAGGCTGGCACTTTGGCGGATGCGCAGCAGATTGGCAAAGCCCGCGTCCCTGATCCTGTCGCCTTCAAAGCGGACATCATAGCGGATGGTCGGCAAAAGCCGCTCGATTGTCTCGCGCGGGGTGGTCCGCGTGGCAAGGCCAACCCGCATGGCGTGGCCGATCAGGTAATCATCGCTAAAGTCGCATTCCACTTCCAGCAGCCGCACCTTAGCTTTGTCATTGTAGAAATCCTGCATCAAATCGACATTTCCGGGATCAATGCAAACGATCAGCTTATCTGTCTGCCAGTAATCGAACAGCATCCGCATCAAGGCGCGGCGATGACGGGTGCGTTTTTCCAACGTTGATTGAATGCCCCCCAGATCGGGCAGCGGTGTCGAGGCTTCGTTAAACAGGTAATCCAAGGCAGGTAGATTGGTGACTTGGCGCATCCTCTCAACCAGACGTTTGGCGACATGCCATTTCTTGCAGGTCACCATCATCAGCGTGCGCTCGCGCCCTAGACTGCTTTCGGTTTCCCAAAATCTGGGCGCAAAACGGCGGCCAATCCGACCGCGACC
Source organism: Cypionkella sp. (assembly GCF_036782355.1). Taxonomy (NCBI): domain Bacteria; kingdom Pseudomonadati; phylum Pseudomonadota; class Alphaproteobacteria; order Rhodobacterales; family Paracoccaceae; genus Cypionkella; species Cypionkella sp. The sequence continues at coordinate 1,415 of NZ_DAIPZF010000042.1, read as the reverse complement.
GCTTAGAAATTGAAACAGCGAGCGGCCTTCGTTGGAAATCACAAAGTTTTCGCCTTTGGCAGCATAAAGCTTGCCCAATCGCTCTTTCAGGGCCTTGGCATCGGGGCTGATTTTGCGCGCAAACAGAAAGTCTTGCGAATGCAGCAGGTCATAGTGATCGTTGTGGAAATTCACGGGCATGCCATAATCGGTAAACATCAAAAACGTCAGCGTGCGCGCGCGAATTTCGGTTTCGGGTACCAGATGGCGGACAAGGGTTTGAAAGAAGGTCTCATCCGGAATCCAAGTGGTTCGGAAAAACCGCATCACATCGCGGCGCTTTGCGCAAAAATCCAGCACGGCTTCGATGGTGCGACGGCGCAGACACCACCATTGGCTGCCGATCTGCATCTGAATATCGGCAGGTACGCGGCGGGTAAGGTTAAAATATTTTTGCCAGCGCAAAGAGGCGTAAAACAGAGTTTTATGGGTGCGCTCGTTGAAAAAGTGCCGATAGATCAGGCGCTCTTCCTTGATGCCGGTCTTGATCCAATCAGAATTAAAGAAATCAACGCTTTCGATATAGTCAAGGTCAGCGTCGTCTAGAAACTGATGCGCGAATTCGGCGGATTTGATCGGCATGCAATCGCCCGAGAGCATGTAAAAATGCGTGGCCCGCGGAAAACTTTGCTCGGCGACTTCGACCGCCAAAAGCGTGGCTTCAACAAGACTCCAAGCGCCCCAACCACATTTGACCCGTCGACGCGAGAAAGCGACATGGGGGTTGGCAGACAGCTGGCTGCGGATCATCTCGAAATCCGAAGGCTTGGCTCTGGCGTCGAAATGGATCGCGATATAATCCCCCGCGGCCGTCAGGCGCTGCGCCTGTGCGATAACCCCGAGCGGGTCCTTGTGACACAAAAGGATATATGCGATTTTTGCCATAGTTGCGTCACTAATACCTGAAACAGTTCACTGTTTCTTAAATTACGCCGAACAGAGATTGAAAAGACAGAGTTTGTTTGGTTTCTGTCACGAAAGTTGAGGTCGCCGGCGGGTTTGTGTCGGCGCGAGAGGAGTGGTGAATGGGGTTTCCAGGGACTTGGATGACACAGAGCGAGTCTGTGGTCTATCGTGTGGTGCCAAAATGTGCATGCTCGACCATTGGGCAGATCATGTATTATTCGGATCACGGGGTGTTTTTTGACGGCGACATCCATGATGCGACGCAAGGGATGCACAAATGGGCAATCGAGGCGAGCCAGCCGAAGATTGAGCAGAACGTAAAGACCCACGGCTCTTATGCCTTCACCTGCGTGCGCAACCCATACACGCGGATCTTGTCATCCTTCTTCGATAAGATTTGCGGTATTCAGCGCAACGGCAAACGCTATCGCGGCAATTTGGTGCCGCTGTTGGTGCAGAAATACGGCATC
>NZ_DAIPZF010000041.1:5574-25466 GCF_036782355.1 Cypionkella sp. | reverse complement strand
ATGCTGCACCGCGAGCGTAGCCGTGATGTCACCCTAGCGATTTCCGGCGCGGCAGAGTGAGTCGGCGGTAAGGCTGCACATTTTTTGTCATCTGATCGCCTTTAGGTTGTGGCCAGCTTGACGGCCGTCGCCCCTAAGGCTCGGCCGCCTGCGAAAACTTATACTAAAGTGGTTAAAATTCTCTAAAGTGTATATTGTTTGTTGCAATGGGATATAGATTAACCGATGTTTAACCGGCATCGTTGGATCGGCGGGTTCTGCCTCCGTCCGATTTTCCTCTTACTTTGCGAAGCGTCCTGTTGGGTGAGTGTATTAAGTAGTTGAGGTTGTAATGTTGATGGGTGCTTCAGTTCTGTGGGGGGGCTGTGCAACTTTAATAAGTTTCGTGGTGTGTGCGCTGTTGGTTCGGTTTAAGCTGCCGTATCTGTCTGACAGTCATATGTTGGCGGATACGGCGGCCCAGCAGGCCCTGCATTCGAAGCCTACGCCGCGCATTGGTGGCGCGGCAGTGCTGCTGTCCTTTGCCGTGGTGCTGTTTTTAAACAGAGCCAATATCGAGACCGACCTGTTGCTGGCGATGCTGGCTGGGCTTGTGATCTTTGTGGCGGGTCTGAAAGAAGATATCTGTCGCAATGTCTCGCCGCGATCGCGGCTTTTGGCGGCGATGATCTCGGCCGCGGTTGCGATGGGTTTGACCGCCGAGTTCGTGCCAAGTCTGTTGCCACAGCTGGATCCTGTGTTTGGCTTTTTGCTGCTGCCGGTGCTTGTGACGCTGATCTGGTCGTCGGGCACCTGCCATGCGATGAATTTGATTGATGGGCTGAACGGGCTCTCGTCAAGCTACGCGATGGTGGCCTCTAGTGCGATTGTGGTGATCGCGATGCAAACTGGCGATGTTGATGTTCAATTTACCGGCTTGGTGCTTTGTGCGGCGCTGCTTGGGTTTTTCTTGCTGAACTGGCCCTTTGCAAAGATTTTCATGGGCGATGCGGGGGCCTATGCGATTGGCCATGCACTGGCTTGGCTGGGCATTGTGCTGATGGCGCGCAACCCGCAGCTCTCGCCGCTTGCGATGCTTTTGGTGTTGTTTTGGCCGGTGGCCGATACTGCCTTTTCGATCATGCGGCGTTGGATGCTGAAAAAAGCGATCAATCAACCTGATCGGATGCATTTTCACCATATCATGATCCGCTTGCTGGCGCGGTTGACCGGCAAGCGGCACTCTGACCCAGATTTGAATCCGCTTGCGACGCTGGCGCTGATGCCATTTTTTGCGGCGCCTGCGGTTTTGGGCGTGGTGTTTTGGAACAGCCCTCTGCTGGCGCTGCTGGCTTTGGTGGTCTTTACCGCTTTGTTTATGTTAAGCTATTGGGCCGCTGTTGGGGTTCTGGCCACGCGCAAAGCCAGCAAACCGCTGCTGGCAGAAAAGCCCCTTGCCCAAGCAGGGCTGGCCACAGCGGATGTCTCTGCCTTGGGGGGGATGTACGTGAAAGAGGCGGTATCGATTGATGTGCGCATTATGCGGATGACGCCGCAGGGGCCATGGCAGTTGATCACCCAATCAGGCGCACGGGCGGATCGTAAGTGGAGCCGTCACTTCCGCACCGACGAGGAGGCCTGGCTGTTCTTTTTGCGCACGGTCGAGGTCGATGGCGTGGCGTCGGTGCTGGGCGACCCCAAGATTGTGCCGTTCAAACAGCCGGAGCCCCAGTTGCAAGCCAGTTGAACGCGCCACAGTTTAATGGTTTCCGGCGGTTTTGACGGATGCTGACTTTGGCACGATCTTGCTTAGGATATTGCGCAACTCTCTGAAATCGAGCGGTTTTGACATTACCAGATCAGCGCCAGCGGCGCGAAAGCGTTCGACATCATCCCCCACCACCGCTGCCGTCGCCCCGACAATTGGCAGGGTCATCCCCAGCCCACGAATTTGGCGTACCAAGTCGTCACCATCAATTTCGGGCATAAACAGGTCAGTGATCAGCACATCGGGAGGATCGGCGCACATCATTTCAAGTGCCAGGCGGCCATTGCCGGCGACTTCGATCCGGCCGACAAACTTCGCCAAAAGCGCGCTTGTCACCTCGGCGACCAGCTGATTGTCTTCGGCGAGCAGAACATAAAGCTCGGGGAAGCGTGCCGCGCTGTTGTCCTTTGGCGCCACGCTTTGCTTTTGCAGCGTCTGCAAGACAATCGGATCGGGCAGTTGCATCCGATAGCCCGCGCCACCTTCGGTAGGGGCGAAATAGGTCAGGCTGCCGCCCAAAGCCTCGGCCGAAGATTTGGCGATAAACAGCCCCAGCCCGCTGCCATCAGCCTGGCTGCGCGGGTCTTGCAAGCCGCGCTCAAAGGGCTGGAACAAGCGCGTAACATCTTGCGGCTCAATGCCTATTCCGTCGTCTTGCACCGTCCAGATGCTGGTTTGCTCGGGGCCTTCCGTCATGCCAAAACCGATGATAATCTGCGTGCCCTTGGAATGGATGATGGCATTGCGCACAAGATTGGTCAGCGCCTGCCGGATGCGCATTTGATCGTTGTTGCGCAGCAGCCTTGCGCTGTCACAAAGGTTGAGCCGGATCTGCATGCCATGCTCTTGCGCCTGTGGCTCGAACATATTGCGAATTGATTCAGCCAGTTCCGCCGGTGCAAAGTTCACTTTGGTGATCGGCAGGTTCTGGGTGGGGTTCACGGTTTGGCGCATATCGGCCAGCGTTGACATCAGCTGACCGGTGGCGTCGCGCAGCTGCCGCAGGCTGGATTCCTTAAGGTTGCCATGCTCAATATCATGCACCAGCATCGAAATCACCGAAGCAGGCGTGCGCAATTCATGCGAGATGATCGAGAACAATTGCCGCTGCCGCTCTTGCCGCGAGGACAGCTCGCCCAGAGTTTCCTGCAAGGCACGCTCTTGGTCGTGTTCGGCGCTGACATCCAGCGCAAGCCCATAAGCGACCTGCTCGCCACTGGGGGCGGTTTCATACCAAAGATAGATCCGCAGCACCTGTTCGCCACCCTCCGAGGTAGCCGATTTGCGTGACAGCAGTAAAGTCACGCTGCCACATCGATTTGTTTTCAAGGCGTTGGCAATATTCTTGCGGTGCTCGCCTTCAAAGAGGTCGATGAAAAGATTGGCATTTCCCTCTGCCGGCAGGGTAAAAATGCGCTGGGTGCTGGCATCGGCGCGAAAGCGGTGATGATCCAGATTGAACGACAAAAGCCCCGTATCAGCGAAGTCACGCACCATCGACAGCCTGCGCAAAGACGCCATGCGGTGGCGCAGATCGTGCTGAATATAGGCGCGCAGGGTCGGCACCAAAACCGTCAGCAGCATGATCATGATCGAATAATGTTCAAGCATATCAGCGCTTGCGTCATGAAGGTGCGTGCTTTTGACGAAATTCCCGGTCAGCGCCGAATACATCGGCACCCCCACGATGCAGCTGCCAATCGCCAGCGGCACCGGCAGCACCACCACCATAAGCAAGGACAGGATCGCCGCATCCAGCGGGGCGTAAAGGGCAAAGCCATTGCTTTGCAGCAGCGCCAGCAGCGGAAACACCGGCGACAAAAAGATAGCGCGACGCAAAGCTGCGCGGCTTGAAATTTCTAAAATCGCCAGCAAAAAGCCCGAGACCACCGCGCCGCCGCGCAGGATCCGCTCGGTTCCCAGATGCAGAAAATCGGCGCAAAATCCTAGATCAAGCTGTGCTTGGGGCGACAAATGCTGTGCAAACTGCCAATCCAGCGCCAACTGCACAAAGGAAGACACCAAAAAAGCCGCAAAGACCCCAAGCACCGTCAAAAGATCGGCGACATAGGGCGAGATCCGATCCTCGATCAGCGTGCAAAATAAGCGGGCAGAAAAGCCCACCAACGCGCCTGCAATTAAAATAGAAAAAAATTTCAACGCGATGATCTGCGGCGTGATGGCAGCAATCTGGAACCAGTTCAGATTGTTGTCACTGGCGGGGATGGAAAACGGGATCAGATAGACCAGCGCAAAGGCGACCACCGGCACCCACAGCAGCCGCTTTGGATAAAGCAAAATCCCAATAATCATCGTAAAATGCGCGATATGGGGCGTCAGGTTCAGGGCGGGTGAGGGGTCGCCCAGCTTGGCCGCGCTATAGCTCATCATCGCGGTCCAGAAAAAGACCACGGCCAGATAGGCCATCGAAAAGAACACAGGCTTTTCAGCAAGCAGATCCCGAATGCGCATGATCCGCGATCTTTCAAAATCGCGAAACACAAAGTCATGGATAGGGATAAGACGCTGCTGGTCTGTAGTGGTCAGGCCGCCGGACAAATAGAGCTCCAATATCGCAACAAATTACTCAGGTCACAGAAGGTTAGTTTAATGCAGCCGGGGTTAAAGGTTTTACCTCTAAAGTATAATTTAAAAAATCTTAGGAATAATATTCATGCTAAAGTTGCGAAATTCACTGACCCGCTTGTGCTGCACAGCTTGCGGGATGCCTGCGGCACGCAGCTTGGACTGGCTGTGAAAGCGCGGTTACTTTCCCTCTTGAAAGAGCCAGTGTATAGTCAGAGGCACCGCCAAAGCGGCGTGGCGGGCCAGCGCGGTTTAAGGCAGATCCGTTTCATGCAGGGCGGTTTAATCCAGTGCGGTTTAATTTTGGGTGGAGGTGAGGGTGATCCAGAACTTTGTCAAAGGGATCGTCGTTGGGGGCGTTGTGGCGGGGATTGGGCTTGGGGTTATCTCGCAACTTGCGCCGATGCCACAGACCAATGCGCCGCAGCAGGTTGCCGAACCTATTCCAGCGCCTGCCATGCCAGCGCCTGCCGCGCCAGCGCCTGCCCCTGCCAGCACAGCAATCGCGCCAGCCACGCAGCCGCTGCCTGAAGCTAAGACTGCGCAACCCAGCACGCCCGCGCCCAGCCCGGCACCTCCGGCCGTTGTCAGCCTTGCGCCTGTGGTGCCGGTGCAGCCTGCTCCTGCCGTGGCTGCGCCGCAAATTGCCCTGCTGACACCGCCTGCATCAGTGCCCAGCGAACCCGCAGCTCTGCCAAAGCTGAGTGATACAGATCAGGCCCCCAAAGCCGATGCGGCCCCCGCGCCCCTGCCGGTCGAGGATGCGCTGTTGGCTCCGGCTTTAACTGCGCCAACGCCCGCCACGCCAACACCCGCCGCGCCTGTTCCCGCGCCTGCAAGCCCGAAACCCACTGTGCCCGAGCGCTTGTCGCCTGTGGCCGAGCTGCCCAAGACGGTTGACGGCGTCACCCTTGGCCGCCTGCCCAGCATTGCTGCCGCCCCTGCGGCGCAGACCGATGCGCCAGACCCCGCAGCGGACATGCCCTTGGTGAAATTTGCCCGCCCCTTTACCAATGCCGCAGGCAAGCCGCTGTTTGCGGTGGTGCTGAAAGACAGCGGTGCGGCGGATCTTGACCGTGCAGCCCTTGCCGCCTTGCCCTTTCCAATCAGCTTTGTGCTAAACCCGATGGACTCCACCGCTTCGGATGCCGAGAAGATCTATCGCGCTGGTGGGCAAGAGGTGGTGATGCTGGCCAGCGGCATTCCTCAAGGGGCGAGCCCTGCCGACCTCGAACAAAGCTTTCAGATCAATGATGCCGTGTTGCCGCAGACGGTTGTGGTTATGGATCTTGAGACCAACGGCTTTCAAGATGACCGCAGCCTCTCGACGCAGGTGGTTGCCGTGGTCAAAGCCATGGGCCGTGGCCTTTTGACCTATGATCGCGGGCTTAATCCGGCCGATCAAGTGGCGCGCCGCGAAGGCCTGCCATCGGCGATGATCTTCCGCGAGTTGGACGCGCAGAACGAGTCCGCGCCGCTGATCCGACGCTATCTGGACCGCGCGGCGTTTAAGGCCGCGCAAGAGGGGCGGGTGGTGGTGCTGGGCTCGACCAACCTCGAGACCATCACTGCGCTGATGGAATGGGCCGTCGAGGGGCGCGGGGCTTCGGTGGCGCTGGCGCCGATCTCAGCGGTTCTGAGCAAGTAGCGCGGCACCACGATGTCGTTGCCGCTGACCTTGCTGGTGATCTCGGGCTTGGGGGTCTTTGCTGCTTGGGCCGCGCAATCGCCCGAGCTTTTGGTGATGGCAGGGCCAGCGATGCTGCTTAGTTTCTGGGCCTGGATCAAGAGCCTGCTTGCCCGTTTTGTGCCGCCGCGCAATCTGATTGTGGTGGATGGCTCGAATGTGTTGTTTTGGCGTGAGAATACCCCTCAGATCGCAACGCTGATCGAGGTGCTGCGCAGGCTTGAGGCGCGTGGCTTTTTGCCTGGCGTGGTGTTTGATGCCAATGCGGGCCATTTGGTTACGGGCAAATTCCAAGACGAGGCCAGCTTTGCCGCGCTTTTGGATTTGCCTCAAGACCGCGTACGCGTGGTTGATAAATCCACACCCGCCGATCCTGTAGTGCTTGAAACCGCACGCAAATATGGCGTGCAGGTGGTAAGCAATGACCGCTTTCGCGATTGGGCCGACCGCTTCCCAGAGGTGAATGACCCCAAGCACATCCGCCGCGGTGGCTATGATGCAGAGGGGCTTTGGCTGGATTAAGCCCTAGCGGTTGCCGCGGGTGGAAAACAGCCCCGCATCCTCGGCCGCGCGGCGCAGGGCAAAGGATTTGTTGACGGTCTCTTGATACTCGGCCTCGGGGTCGCTGTCATAGACCACGCCGCCGCCGGCTTGAATGTAAAGCTGGGCATCTTTCAACACCGCCGTGCGCAGCGCGATGCAAAAGTCCATCTCGCCGTTGCAGGCGAAATAGCCGACACCGCCGCCATAGACGCCGCGCTTTTCGGGTTCCAGCTCGTCGATGATCTCCATCGCGCGCACCTTTGGCGCCCCCGAAACCGTGCCCGCAGGCAGGCCCGCCAGCAGCGCCGACAGCGCGTCTTCGCCATCAGCAAGCTCGCCCACCACATTCGAGACGATATGCATCACATGGCTATAGCGTTCGATGATGAACTTCTCGGTCGGATGCACCGTGCCGACCTTTGCCACCCGGCCCACATCATTGCGGCCCAGATCCAGCAGCATCAGATGTTCGGCCAGTTCCTTTTTGTCCGACAAAAGGTCTAACTCCAGCGCCTTGTCTTCCTCGGGCGTGACGCCGCGTTTGCGGGTGCCTGCGATGGGGCGCACCGTCACCTCGCCTTCGCGCAGGCGCACAAGGATCTCGGGGCTGGCGCCTACAACCTGAAAGCCGCCAAAGTTGAAAAAGAACATAAAGGGCGAGGGGTTGGTGCGGCGCAAGGATCGGTAAAGCGCAAAGGGCGCATATTCAAACCGCTGCGTCCAGCGCTGCGAGGGCACCACCTGAAAGATATCGCCGGCGCGGATGTAATCCTTGGCCTTTTCGACCGCGGCCTTATAGCCTTCATGGCTAAAGTTCGAGGTCATCTCGCCAACAGGGCCCGCATCGCCCAGATCGCGCGGTGCGGCAGGGGCGCGGTCCAGATCGCGCAGCGCGTCCATCACCCGCTCGGCTGCCTGAGCATAGGCCGCACGCGCCGAAAGCCCTGATGCTGCCCAAGCTGGGGCCACCAGCGTCACCTCACCCTTCACCCCGTCCAGCACCGCCACCAGCGACGGCCGCATCAACACGGCATCGGGCAGGCCCAGCGGGTCGGGGTTCACATTCGGCAAATGCTCGACCAGACGGATCATGTCATAGCCCAGATAGCCAAACAGACCCGAGGCCACCGGCGGCATGCCAGCAGGCAGATCCATCCGGCTTTCGGCGATCAGGTCGCGCATGGTTTGCAAGGGGTCGCCGTCCAGCGGGGTAAAGGCCTGCGGGTCAAAGCGGGCCTCGCGGTTGATCCGGCTTTGCGCGCCGTGGCATTGCCAGATCAGATCGGGTTTCATGCCCACAACCGAATAGCGGCCGCGCACTTCGCCGCCTGTCACCGATTCCAACATGAAAGTATCGCTGCGCGCCTCGCCCAGCTTCAGCATCAAGGACACCGGCGTATCCAGATCAGCCGCCAGACGGGCATAGACCATCTGGTTTTTACCTTGCAGCCAAGCCTGTTCAAAGGCTTCAAAGGAGGGCAAAAGTTTCATCGCTTGGCCTTAGTTGGTGATTTGGGCGTTAACGGCGTTGATCATGCTTTGATCCAGCGAAATGCCCGCTTCGGCGGTCAGGGCGCGGGTATAAAGCTGCAAGACGTCATCGCTGATCGAGCGCGCGCCATTGCTGTCGATCGCCGCACGGATCGCGGCAAGCGCTTCGCTGTCGCTGGGGGCGGCGGTGATGCTGTTCAGCTGCAAGACGGCGATATAGGCCTGATCTTGGATCACGCGCAGATCGTTTGGCTGCATCTCGAAGGCAGCTGCGACGACAGCATTTGGGGTCTGGGGCAGGCGGGTCTGACGATCGACAGCGGCGCTGCGCGAAACGATGCCAAAGCTGCCAAGGCTGCTACCAGATTCTACGGCGGTTTTGATCCGATCTGCCTCTGCCGACAGAGCAGCAGCAAGCGCCTCGGCGCGCGCGGCGGTGGTCACTTGATCCTTCACGCTGTCAAAGGCGCGTGGGGCAGGTGGCAGGATGCTGTCAAGTTGCAGCGCGATCACGCCTCCCGACGACAGCAGAATGGCTTGCGGGTAATCGCCCTCGGCCAGTTTCGCAGCGGCATCGATAAAAGCCTTATCGGCGGTGATGGGGTCGTTATCCTCAGCGCCAGCTGCGTAATCGGTGCTGCTCAGGCTTAGGCCTTGTTCTTTGGCCAAATCGGCCAAGCTTGCCCCGCCTGCCAAAGCGTCATCAATCGCATTGACCTTATCGGCAATCGCCTTCACCGCGGCCTCGGTTTGAAGCTCTTTGGCCAGATCGGGCTTGGCTTGTTCGAAGGTGGTTTCTTGCTTGGCCAGAATTGCGTTCATCCGAAACAGCGCGGGGCCAACTGTAGAGTTCAACGGACCAACCACCCCCGGCTCGGTCATCGCAAAGACCGCAGCGCCGGCATCGCCCAGTTGCGATTGCGAGACATCGCCCAAATCGACATCGGCCAGTGTCAGCTTGCGCTCTTGTACCAGCGTCTCAAAGCTTGTGCCCGCGTCAATCCGTGCCTTGGCGGCGGCGGCATCGGCTTCGGTGGCAAAGCCCAAACGCTCGACCAGCCGCTTTTCGGGGATCACAAATTCCGACAACCGGCTTTGATAGATCTGCTGTAGCTTGGCGTCATCAACGGGCATATCGGCGGCAATGTCGTCAGGCAGCAGGGCGGCATAGGAAATCCGCTTGGCCTCGGGGCGGGTGTAATCGGCGATATGGGTGGTGTAATAGGCCTGCAAAGCCGCGGCATCAGGCTCGGCCAGCGGCATTGGCAGTGATTTTTCGCGCAGCACCAGCAGTGAAAGTCCGCGCTGCTCGCCTGCCCAAGCGGCCACAGTGTCGATCAAAGTGGCAGGCGTGGTCAGCCCCGAGCCAACCGAGGTTTGCAGCAGTTGACGCGCGGTGTCGGCGCGAATTCCTGCCTCAAACGCGGCCTTGGTCAGATTGTTTTGCTTGAGAACCTGATCGTAGATAACCGGATCAATTTTACCATCTACGCCTTTGAAGGCATTGATTTCATTTAGTTTAACAAGAATGCTCTTGTCGCCGACTGACAGGCCGATGCGGGCGGCCTCATTGTCAAGCGCTGCATTGTCGATCACCGATTGCAGCACCTGCTTGTCCAAGCCAAAGGCCTGCGCCATCTGGAAGGTCAGAGGCTGGCCCATCTGCTGAGACATCGCGCTCATCTGGGTGCGCAGCGCGCGGGCATAGTCCTCGGCCGAGATCTTTTGCGCCCCGACCGCGCCAATCGAGCTGGCACCGCCGCCAAAATTGGTCACACCAAAGCCGCCAAGCCCGCCGATCAGCATGGCCATTAAGATCCAAGCCATCACCGAAGCGCCGCGGCGCTTTTTCTTTGGGGTTTCGTCGTCGGTCTGCGGTGCCTTGGCCATGGTTCTGCCTACTGATGAAATCTTTGCAACTGTCTAAGCGGTTGAGGCAATGGGGGCAAGGCTTGCCGCGCGGCTTGTGAGCTTTGCCGCCAAATTGTCTAGCCCGCGCCCAAAACCACAGCGATTTGATAGGTGGCAAAAGATCCCAAATAGGCCAGCGCCAGCATGTAGAAAAACGTTACCCACATCCATTTCCAGCCGCCAGTTTCGCGCCGGATCACCGCCAGCGTCGAGGCGCATTGTGGCGCGAAAATATACCAGACCAGCAAAGACAGCGCTGTGGCAAGGCTCCAGCTTTGCGCCAGCACCGGGCCGATCAGCTGGCTGCCGGCACCACCGTCTTGAATTGCGTAGACCGTACCAAGCGCGGCTACGGCCACCTCGCGCGCGGCCATGCCGGGCACCAAGGCGATGCTGATTTGCCAGTTAAAGCCCAATGGCGCCAGCACAGGTTCGATAAAATGCCCGATCATCGCGGCATAGCTCGATAGGATCGCAGGTTCGGTTGACCCCAGCGGCGCGCGCGGAAATGTTGCCAGCACCCAGATCACCACCATCATCGAAAAGATTGTAGTTCCAGCACGTTGCAAGAAGATCTTCGCCCGCGTCATCAGCCCGATCGCAAGGCTGCGCGGTCGCGGCATTTTGTAATCGGGCAGTTCCAGCATGAAAGGCGGCGCGGGTTGTCGGCGCCAAAACAGGAATTTGGCCACAAAAGACACCCCCAAAGCCGCTGCAATGCCCGCCGAATACAGCGCAAACATCACCAGCCCCTGCAAGCTGAACAGCCCCCAAACCTCGCGCTGCGGAATAAAGGCCGAGATGATCAGCGTATAAACCGGAATCCGCGCCGAGCAGGTCATCAAGGGGGCCACCAGAATGGTGGTCAGCCGGTCGCGGCGATTGTCGATCACCCTTGCGGCCATAATACCAGGGATGGCGCAGGCAAAGCTGGACAACAGCGGAATAAACGCCCGCCCATGCAGCCCCGCGCCGCCCATGATGCGGTCCATCAAAAACGCCGCCCGCGCCATATAGCCAAGGTCTTCCAGCAGCAGGATAAAAAAGAACAGGATCAGGATCTGCGGCATGAAGACCAAAACACTGCCAACACCCGAAATCACCCCGTCTTGTACGAAATCAGACAGCAGCCCCGCCGGCAGAGTTTGGCGCAAGACCAGACTTATCATCTCAAATCCGGTTGTGATCGCCTGCATGGCGGGCTGTGCCCAAGCGAAAACCGCCTGAAACATCACAAACAAAATAGCCAGCAAAATCAGCAGCCCCGCCACAGGATGCAGCAGCACCGCATCAATGCGGGTGGTCAGAGTGTCAGGCTTTTCAGGCTCGCGCACAGCCGCCGCGATCATCGCATCCGCCGCGCGGTGGTTTTTGCGCAGATCGGCGGCCGAAGGCGGTGCCCAAGTGTTCGCAAGTGGCGCTGCAATGCCCGCGCTGACCAAGGCGTCAAGCCTTGCCCAAACCGCATCCAGCCCGCCCTTGCGCACCGAAGTCGCGGTGACCACCGGCGCGCCAATCGCCTGCGACAGCGCCTCGGTGTCAATCTGAATGCCGCGCCAGCGCGCGATGTCGATCATATTCAGCACCAGCAAAAGCGGCCTGCCGGTCTGGCGCAGCTCGAGCGCAAGCCGCAGACCTGATCGCATCGAGCTGGCATCAATCACCACCAACAACAGATCGGGGCTGGCCTCGCCTGCGCGCTGGCCCAGCACCATATCGCGGGTGACTTCCTCGTCAGGACTGCGCGCGCGCAAGGAATAGGTGCCCGGCAGATCGACAATATCAAGCGTCACGCCAAGTGGCGTGCGCGCTTGGCCTGATTTCCGCTCGACCGTCACGCCGGAATAATTGCCAACCTTTTGCCGACTGCCGGTCAGCGCGTTGAACAGCGCGGTCTTGCCACAGTTTGGCGCGCCGACAAGGGCAAAGCGCAGGTCTTTGGTCGCTGGGTGATCTGACACGCCGTAAATTCCTTTGTGGGCCCCGCGCAGAGCTTACTCTGTCAAGATAGCCATAGCTTCTCGCCGCCGCAAAGCGACAGTGGCCCCATTGATCCGCACCGCAATCGGGTCGCGGCCAAACAGGCCTTCGTGCAAGATCTGCACCTGCGCGCCCTCGATAAAGCCAAGCTCGATCAGCCGGCGCTCCATCTCGGCGGCGGGCAGTTGGCCTTGGCTGTCTTGCACGCAGATGCTGTGAATGCGCCCCAAGAACCCCTTTGGCGCCAGCCCAAGCGGAAGATGCGGCGCGACAGCAAAGGGTGGGTTCAAGGTCATAAATTTTCCTGCCAGCGCGGAGCGTTCTGATGCCATAAACACTATTCCGACAAATATAGTCAAGATATTATTCGCACGCCGGTTCGGGATCTTAGCCGCCCGCCTGATGCCCGCGCAAGGAGTGCAAAAGTGCTTCTTTCGCTGTGGCCAGATGAGCGCGAGCAGCCTGCACCGCCTGTTCGGCCTCGCGGGCCTCTAGCGCTGTGATGATTTGCAAATGTTCGCGAATTGCTGCGGCGTTTCTATGGCGTTCTAGGGTTTTATCCCATTGATAATGATAGTGAAAGATCAGCCGGATTGCCTTTTGAAATTGCGTGACAAAGCGGTTGGGCACCGCAGAGTTGATCAGAGCGTGAAACCGGCCGTCCAGCGCCGAGAAGTCGTGAAAATCTGTCTCAAGTCGGGCCCAAAGCGCCAGATGTTCGGCCTTGATTGCGCTCAGATCTGCCCAAACCTGATGCGCAGGCGGCAGGGTGACCAGATGACGAATGGCATGCAGCTCTAACACTTGGCGAAAATCTGACAGGTCCAGCGCATAATCTGCGGTAAAGCCCAAAAGCCGCCAGCCGCCGCGGGGCCGGCGTTCAACCAGCCCGGATTGGCTTAGGCTGGCCAAAAATTCGGCCAGCACATGTGGTGGGGCGTTAAATTGGCGTGACAGCTGCGTGACATTCAGGCTGGTGCCTGCGGCGACGTCAAAGCGCAGCACCCAGTCTAGAAAGCGAGCTTCAAGCGCATCGTGGCTGATGTAGTCATCGCGCAGCGCCAAAGCGTCCGAGGCCAAGGGCTGTCGCAGCAGGGTCTTGTCGCGCCCGATGATCTGCACAATCCCCGCGCTGGCCAACCGCGCCAGCACCGCCCGCACCACCGTGCGCGACACCCCCAAAGCCGCCGCAAGCTTGACCTCTGACATCAAGCTGGCGCCGATGGGCAGGGGGGCAAGCAGATCAAGCAGGCTGTTATAGGCCTGTCGCAATCGGGCATCGGTGCGGGCCAAGGCGGGCTCCTGTTTATATCGGCTTCAGAATTAAAAACAGTTGTCAGGGCGGGCGGCTCTGGCCATTCTGTCTTTAATGATAAAAACCAATAAGCTGCGAGTCGAGCGTGAATGTGCTGACAGCGCTTTTCTTAGCCCGAGGCCCCGATGCCGCTGACCCTGCGCCTGCACCCCCAAGATAATGTTGATATCGCCCTTGCCGATCTGGCCGCAGGCAGCGAAAGCCTTGGCGTCCTGCTGTCCGAGCGGATCGCGCGCGGCCACAAGCTTGCCAATCGGGCGATTGCGCAGGGGGCAGCGATCACCCGCTATGGCCAGATCATCGGCGCAGCGACCCAAGCGATTGCAGCGGGCGCGCATGTGCATGTCCACAATATCGCAATGACCGACCATCGGCAGGATTATGACTTTGCAGCCGCCGCTGTGCCGCTGCAACCGGCCGACACCCCGCGCAGCTTTCAAGGCTATCACCGCGCCGATGGGGCGGTGGGCACGCGCAATTATCTGGGGGTTTTGACCTCGGTGAACTGCTCAGGCTCGGTGGCGCGCTTTATTGCTGAGGAGGCCGAAAAGACCGATTGGTTCAAGGCTTTGACCAATATCGACGGTATTGTGCCGATTGCCCATGCCTCGGGCTGTGGCATGTCGGGGTCGGATGAGGGCTACGCCACCTTGATGCGCACCCTGCAAGGCTATGCGCGCAACCCGAATTTTGGCGGCATTCTGCTGGTGGGTTTGGGCTGCGAGGTGATGCAACTGCCTGATCTGCTTGGCAAAGGCCGGATGCGTGCCGACAATAACTTTCGTCATCTGACCATTCAGGCCGAAGGCGGCACCCGTCGCACCGTCGAACGCGGGGTCGAGGCGCTGCGCGAAATGGCGCTGGTGGCAAATGCCTGCACGCGCGCGCCCGCGCCATTGTCGGCGCTGGTCATTGGCATGCAATGCGGCGGTTCGGATGGCTATTCGGGCATCACCGCCAACCCCGCACTTGGCATCGCCTCGGATCTGCTGGTCAGCCACGGCGGCACCACCATTCTGTCAGAAACCACCGAGATTTACGGCGCAGAACATCTTCTGACCCGCCGCGCGATAAGCGCCGAGGTCGGCGAAAAGCTGATTGCCCGCATTCGCTGGTGGGAGGATTACACCGCGCGCAACAAGGGCGAGATGAACAACAACCCAAGCCCCGGCAACAAACGCGGTGGGCTGACGACGATTTTGGAAAAATCGCTGGGCGCGGTGGCCAAGGGCGGCTCGGCACCGCTGACGGATGTCTATCTCTTTGCCGAACAGATCACCCAAAAGGGCTTCGTTTTCATGGATAGCCCCGGCTATGACCCCTGCTCGGTGACGGGGCAGGTGGCAAGTGGCGCGAATTTGATCGTCTTTACCACCGGACGCGGCTCGGTTTCGGGCTACAAACCCGTGCCCTGCCTGAAAGTCGCAACCAACTCTGAACTTTATCGCCATATGCCCGAGGATATGGATCTGAACACCGGCGATATCATCGAAAACGGCGTCACTCTGGCCGAGAAGGGCCGCGAGATGTTCGAGATGTTTATCCGTGTGGCCAGCGGTGAGGTGACGAAATCCGAAGCCTTGGGCTTTGGCGGCGCGGAATTCGTGCCTTGGCAGATCGGCGCAGTGATGTAGTCTGCGCGCAACGCATAAGGGAGCAGGCAAATGGCACGGTTAAGCGGCAAGACGGCTTTGGTCACGGCAGCAGGGCAGGGCATTGGGCGGGCCTCGGCGCTGGCGATGGCGCGCGAGGGGGCAAAAGTGATTGCCACCGATATCAACGCAGCGGCTTTGGCCGAATTGGCGGCCGAGGGGATGCAAACGCATCTGTTGGATGTGCGCGATCCGGCGGCGGTCAGCGCGCTTGCGGCCAAGCTGGGCGCAGTGGATGTGCTGTTCAATTGCGCGGGCTTTGTTGGCCATGGCAGCATTCTGGACTGTTCTGAGGACGATTGGGCGTTTTCTTTTGATCTGAACGTCACCGCTATGTACCGAATGAACAAGGCGTTTTTGCCGGCGATGCTGGCGGCGGGCGGCGGGTCGATCATCAATATGGCCTCGGTTGCCTCTTCGATCATCGCCGCGCCCAATCGGTTTGTCTATGGCGCCACCAAAGCCGCCGTCATCGGCATGACCAAGGCAATCGCGGCCGATTTCATCACCCAAGGCATCCGCTGCAATGCTGTCTGCCCGGGCACGGTTGATACGCCGTCCTTGCAAGACCGCATGCGCGCGGGCGGCGATTACGAGACCGCGCGCAAGGGCTTTCTTGCCCGCCAACCCACGGGTAAGCTGGCGCAGGCCGAAGACATCGCCGGTTTGGTGGTGTTTCTGGCCTCGGACGACTCGGCTTTTGTGACGGGCGTTGCGCATGTGATCGACGGCGGTTGGGCCAATATCTGAAAGGACGCTTTATGAAACTACTTCGTCACGGCCCCGCAGGGGCTGAACGCCCCGGCCTGATGCACAGCGATGGCACCCTGCGCGATCTGTCTGGCGTTGTCGCCGATATTGGCGGCGATGTGCTGTCGGATGCGGGGCTTGCCAAGCTGCGCGCGCTGGATGCAGGCGCGCTGCCGGTGGTTGCGGCTGGCACGCGGCTGGGGGCTTGCGTGGCGGGCACCGGCAAATTCATCTGCATCGGTTTGAACTACGCCGATCACGCCGCAGAATCGGGCATGGCGGTGCCGCCTGAACCTGTGGTCTTTATGAAGGCCACCTCGGCGATCTGCGGCCCGGATGATCCGATCATCATCCCGCGCACCTCGGTCAAGACCGATTGGGAGGTCGAGCTTGCGGTGATCATCGGCACCAAGGCGAAATATGTCAGCGAAGCCGATGCGATGGCGCATGTCGCGGGCTATTGCGTCAGCAATGACGTCAGCGAGCGCGCTTTTCAGACCGAGCGCGCGGGCCAATGGACCAAGGGCAAATCTTGCGACAACTTTGGCCAGATCGGGCCTTGGCTGGTAACGCGCGACGAGGTTGGCGATCCGCAGAACCTGAAAATGTGGCTGACGGTGAACGGGCAAAGCATGCAAAACGGCTCGACCAAAACCATGGTCTACGGCGTGGCGCATGTGGTCAGCTATCTGTCGCAGTTCATGACGCTGCATCCGGGCGATGTGATCTCGACCGGCACCCCGCCCGGAGTTGGCATGGGCATGAAGCCGCCGCGCTATCTGGTGGCGGGCGATGTGGTGGAATTGGGCATCGAAGGCCTGGGCCAACAGCGCCAAGATGTGATCGCAGATTAAGCCCGCAGGGTTTTGATATATCAGGAAAATCCCTACCAGAACTGGCAGGGATTTTTCACAGTTTCAGCGCAGACGGATTTCCGAGCTGGCATCAAAGGCCAAAAGATGTGCCGGATCAAAGCGCAGGCCCACCATGGTGCCGGGTTTGATCACAGTATCGCCGCGCGCCTCGATCACCAGCTTTTCGCCGCTGCTGGCGGTCAGATGCAGGAACGACACACCGCCAAGCGCTTCGGTCATCTCGACGCGGTGGGTGCTTGCATGGGCGTCAATCTCCAGATGCTGCGGGCGCAGACCAAGGGTCAGCGGCGCGCCCAAAGGAGGCAGCCTGACCGCGATCGGCAGCGCGCCGCCAAGACCGGCTGCATCAACCTGACCTGCACCGCTGACCCGTGCCGAGATGAAGTTCATCGCGGGCGAGCCGATAAAGCCTGCAACGAATTTATTGTCGGGGTCGCGGTACAGATCCAAAGGTGCCCCCACCTGTTCGATCCGCCCCGCGCGCAGCACCACGATCTTGTCGGCCAGCGTCATCGCCTCGACCTGATCATGGGTGACATAGATCATCGTCGCACCGATTTCGCGGTGCAGTCGCGCGATTTCCACCCGCATTTCCACCCGCAATTCGGCATCAAGGTTCGAGAGCGGCTCGTCAAACAAGAACACCTCGGGGCCACGCACAATCGCGCGCCCGATGGCGACGCGCTGGCGCTGACCGCCCGACAAGGCCTTGGGTTTGCGCGATAAATAATCGTCCAGCTTTAAAATCCGGCTGGCCTCTGCCACCTTTTGCGCCACATCCGCCTTGGCATGGCCAGTCATTTTCAGGCCAAAGCCCATGTTTTCGGCCACCGTCATATGCGGATAAAGCGCATAGGTTTGAAACACCATTGCCACGCCGCGCTCGGCTGGATCCATGCTGGTGACATCGCGCGCGCCGATCTTCATGCTGCCCGAGGTGGTCACCTCTAGCCCCGCCACCATGCGCAACAATGTTGACTTGCCGCAGCCTGATGGCCCGACAAAGACGCAAAACTCGCCGTCATTGACCTGTAAATCGACGCCGTGAATGACTTGGATGTCGCCGTATTTCTTGACGACATTGTTCAGAACAACCTCTGCCATAACTCTCTCCCTGTTCCTAATTTTGTTCTGGAAAGCGCCAGCTTTCCGCTTCGGCGGCAATCTGCGCCGCGGTGTCTTTGATGCGGGGGGATTGCGCCTCGAGCGCGGCCAGCGTGGTGCGGCTGGTGGTCGAGGTCATCGACAAAGCCCCCAGCACCCGCCCCGAGCGGCTGCGAATCGGCACAGCGCAGCAGATGATTCCCGGCTCGTGTTCTTCGCGGTCAAAGGCATGACCACGGTCGCGGATCGCCCCCAGTTCGGTCAGCAGTTTGGCGGCGCTGTCCAAGGTGTGGGGGGTAAAGCGGTGAAAGGATTGACGCGCAATTGCCGCCTGCACGGCGGGGTCGGGCATGAAGGCCAGCATCGCTTTGCCCACCCCCGTGCAATAGGCCGGACCCACCTTTCCGGCGGAGGAAAACATCTCGACCGGCTGGGTGGCGTTGCGCTTGTCGACATAAAGAACCTGGCCCTGATCCATCTGCGCAAGATGGATGGTTTCGCCAGATTCTGCTGCTAAATCATCAATATAGCGCCGCGCAAGTGGCGCAAGCGAGCTTTGCTGCCACGCCGAATGTGCCAGCCGCACCAGCCGCACCCCCAGCGAATAGGTGCCGCGATCTTCGTCATAGCCCAGCATGCCTTGGTTGGTCAGCGTCTGCAAAAACCGATAGAGCGTGGCCTTGGGATAGGTCTTTTGCGCCAGCAATTCTGAAAAGCGCACCGGGCGGTTTGCCTGTGCAACCATGTCCAGCACATCCAGCGCCTTGCCCACCGTTCCATCCGAGCCTGCGTCTTGCGTCATCGTGCCAAACCCTTTTCTGCGCTGTTGACAGCTTAGACGATACGCCGCATAGTTTTCAATATTCAAGACTAAGTTTCAACTAATGGAACCAAAGGGAGGAAACCATGGTTCGTTTCACCAAAGGGGCGCTTGCTGTTGTGGCAACGCTGATGATGTCTGGCTCGGCTTTTGCCGAACAGCGCGTGCTGAAATACAACGCAGACTTTGACGCGACGCCGCTGGCAGGGATGCAAGCGCTGATCGCCGATTTCGAAGCGGCCAACCCCGATATCAAGGTCGAGCTGAACAACTTTGACCACGAAGGCTATAAAACCGCGATCCGCAACTTTTTGACCGCTGACAGCCCAGATCTTGCCAACTGGTATGCCGGCAACCGGATGGCGCCCTTTGTCGCTGCGGGCCAGTTTCAGGATGTGACCGACGTTTGGGATGCCAACAATCTGGGCGATGCGCTGGGGGCGACCAAAGCCTCGATGACCATCGACGGCAAACAGTGGGGCGTGCCCTATACCTATTACCAGTGGGGCATCTATTTTAACCGCGACGCCTATAAGGCGGCCGGTGCAGAAGAGCCAAAGAACTGGGAAGAGTTCGTTGCCAATTGCGACAAGTTCAAAGCCGCTGGCATTGACTGTCTGACCACCGGCACCAAGGCGCTGTGGCCCGGGGCAGGGATCTTTGATTACCTTGATATGCGCGTCAACGGTTACGAATTCCACATGGATCTGACCGCGGGCAAAGTGTCTTGGACCGATGATCGCGTTCGCAACGTGTTCAAAGAATGGGCCCGCATTCAGCCCTTTATCACCGCCAATGCCTCGGCGATTGATTGGCAAGATGCAGCGGCTTTGCTGGTGCAGGGCAAGGCTGCCAACTATGTGATGGGCAACTTTGCGGTGGCGACCTTTAAGCAAGGCGGCATGACAAATGACAATCTGGGCTTTATGGTCTTCCCAGAAATCACCCCCGGACTGCCGCGTGCTGAAGAGGCACCAACCGACACCATCCATATTCCGGCTGGTGCAAAGAACGTGGCCGATGCCAAGACCTTCTTGGCCTATGTCGCCTCGGCTGATGCGCAAACCAAGCTGAACGCCACCTTGGGCCAGCTGCCCACCAACAAGAACGCAACCGTAGATGCCTCCGATCCCTATATCTCGGCCGGTTTTGCTGAATTGTCTTCGGCCTATGCGCTGGCGCAGTTCTTTGACCGCGATGCGCCTGCTGAAATGGCAAAGGCTGGCATGGAGGGCTTCCAAGAGTTCATGGCCAAGCCAGAGCGTCTGGACGCGATCCTTGAGCGTTTGGAAAAGACCCGTCTGCAAGTCTATAAGTAAGCCTTGCTGCACACAACAGATCGGGCGGCGCGCAACCGCCGCCCGATTTTTTTCACCCCTATCTTCCGCGTGAACTAACAAGAGGCCCGCCATGACAGCCCCGATTTCTGGC
>NZ_DAIPZF010000041.1:0-5474 GCF_036782355.1 Cypionkella sp. | reverse complement strand
CCCGATTTCTGGCGCAAAACCCAGCGGCTGGAAAGCCAACCAACGCAAGCTTGCGCCTTGGCTGTTCCTGACCCCCGGCGTTTTGATGTTTATGGTCTATGTGATCATGCCGATTTTCCAAAGCATGTGGATCAGCTTTTACGATTGGGATGGTCTGGGGGCGAAAACCTGGATCGGCATTGCCAATTATGTCGAGTTGATCGACGACGAGGCCTTCTACACCTCTTTCAAAAACAATATCCTTTGGCTGCTTTTGTATATGCTGGCGGTGCCTGCGGGGCTGATGATTGCGATTTTCCTCAATCAGACCATTCGCGGCATGCGGTTTTACAAGTCTTTGTTCTTCTTTCCCTTTGTGATCTCGCAAGTCGTGGTCGGCCTGATGTTTTCATGGTTTTACGCGCCAAACTTTGGCCTGTTGTATAATCTGATCGAATGGCTGACCGGCAGCGGCATCGCGATTTTGGCCGATGAGCGCTATGTCACCTACGGCATTATCGCAGCCGGTCTTTGGCCGCAGATTGCCTATGTGATGATCCTTTACCTGACAGGGCTGAACAACGTCGCCCCCGATCAGATTGAAGCGGCACGGCTGGACGGTGCCAAGGGGTGGAAGATGCTGTGGTATGTGATCATCCCGCAGCTGCGGCCTGCGACCTTTATCGCGGTGGTGGTGACGGTGATCGGCGCGCTGCGCTCGTTTGACCTTGTCAGCGTGATGACAGACGGCGGTCCTTACGGGTCCAGCCGGGTGCTGTCGTTCTATATGTATGAAAAGGCGCTGTCGGAATATGGCTTCCGCATGGGCTACGGGGCTGCAATCGCAGTGGTTTTGTTTGCGATTATGATGGTTTTCATTTCGGGCTTCATCTGGAAGATGTGGCGCGACGAGACGGAGCGCTAGCATGTTTCCCAGACCGATCGAACAGGCCTCGCCCGCCAAGCAATGGCTTTACACGGCTGCGGTGCCGGTAGCACTTTTCCTGTGGCTGTTGCCGCTGTTGGGGGTGGCTGTCACCTCGCTGCGCCCTGCCTCTGATCTGGCGGCGGGCAATTATTTCGGGCTGCCCTCGCATTTGGCCTTCGAGAATTATCTGGATGTGTTTCGCAACACGCCGATGGGGCAGTATATTCTGAACTCGTTCAAAGTCACGCTGCCGACGGTGATCGGCGCGGTGGGGCTGTCGTGCATGACGGGCTTTGCGCTGGCGGTGTACCGCTTTCCGTCCAACTTGATTATCTTTTTCATGTTTGTCGCGGGCAACTTTGTGCCGTTTCAAATCCTGATGGTGCCGGTGCGCGATCTGACCGTGCAGATGGGCATGTATAACACCTGGTATGGCTTGGCGCTGTTCCACATTGCGTTTCAGTCGGGGTTTTGCACGCTGTTCATGCGCAATTTCATCAAATCGCTGCCGTTTGAATTGATCGAGGCTGCGCGGGTGGAAGGCGTGGCCGAGTGGCGGATTTTCTGGTTCATCGTGTTGCCCTTGATGCGGCCTGCGATTGCGGCGCTGTCAGTGCTGGTCTTTACCTTTATCTGGAATGACTTTTTCTGGGCCACGGTGCTGACCTCTTCGCCGGATACCCAGCCGGTCACTGCGGGGCTTTCGTCGCTGAACGGGCAGTGGATCGCGCAGTGGCAGTTGGTCTCGGCCGGATCGATCCTGGCGGCCCTGCCGCCGGTGCTGATGTTCTTTGCGATGCAAAAGCATTTCATCGCGGGTTTGACCTTGGGGGCGGTAAAGTGAAGACTTGGCGTTTGGACGCGGGCGCGCAGACGCTGGTTTTTGCTTGCGACGATGGGCTTGCCCGCGTGGTCTATTGGGGCGCAGAGCTGCCAGAGACCGAAGATTTGGCCCAGATCGCGGCCTCGGCGCGCAATGATCTGACCGGCGGCATGATGGATGTGCTGGCCCCCCTTAGCCTGAGCCCCGATCAGGGCTTTGCGGGGCAGGCGGGGCTGGTTCTGACCGATGCGCTTGGCGCGCCGCTAGAGCCACGCTTTGCCTTTGATCGCGCCGAGATCTCGCCCAATAGCATCGCCTTTCATGCCCGTGCCGAAGGCCTGCGGCTGACGCATGTGATTAAGGCGCAGCCGACAGGGGTGTTTACCCTGCAAACCCTGCTTGAGGCGGACGCGCCCCTGCGGGTGCAATGGCTTGCCGCCCCCGTGCTGCCCGCGCCACAACTGGCTGATCATATGATCGATGTGGCAGGCCGCTGGATTGGCGAGTTTCGGTTGCAATCCGTGCCATGGTCCGCAGGCATTCGCCTGCGCGAGGCGCGCACGGGGCGCTCGGGGCATGAACATCCTCCTTATGTTTTGTTGCCCGAACTGGGGTGCAGCAAGACCGCTGGCCGTGCCTTTGGGCTGCATTATGCTTGGTCGGGTGGCCACCGTATGCTGGCCGAAGAGCTGCCCGACGGGCGGCGTCAGGTTCAATTTGGCCATGCCAGCGGCTCCGAGCGTGCGGCGGGCACCCGCTTTGCCTCTGCCGTGCTGATTGCTGCCTATTCTGACAGCGGGCTTGGCGGCATTGGTGCTGCGTTTCAGCGCGACATCCGCGACCGCGTGGTGCAATGGCCCGATCCCGCCCGCCCACGACCGGTGCATTACAACTGCTGGGAGGCGATCTATTTCAACCACAGCCTTGCCGACCTCAGCGCCATCGCCACCCGCGCTGCCGATCTGGGGGCCGAGCGTTTTGTGCTGGACGATGGTTGGTTCGGGCGGCGCGATGATGACACCACCTCTTTGGGCGATTGGGTCATGGACCGGCGCAAATGGCCCGAGGGGCTGGCGCCGCTGATCGCCCATGTCAAATCGCTTGGCATGAGCTTTGGGCTTTGGTTTGAACCCGAGATGGTCAACCCGGACTCTGATCTTTACCGCGCCCATCCCGACTGGCGCTTGGGGCCTGCCGATCAGGTCACTGGGCGCAATCAGATGGTGCTGGATATGGCCCGCCCCGAGGTGCGCAGCTATCTTTTCGACGCGATCTCGGCAATTTTGGCCGAATATGACATCGACTATATCAAATGGGATCACAACCGGCTGTTGCCTGTGGTCGATGCTGGCCAAGCGCTGGGCAGTTATGCGCTGCTGGATGCCTTGCGCGCGGCGCATCCAAATGTCGAGATTGAAAGCTGTGCTTCGGGGGGCGGGCGGATTGATGCGGGCATCTTGGCGCGCACGCATCGGGTTTGGCTTTCAGACAGCAATGACGCGCTTGAACGCTTGCGGATGCAGCATGATGCGGCGCTGTTTTTGCCCTCGGCCATCACCGGCTCGCATGTCGGGCCGCGCCATTGCCACACCTCGGGGCGGGTCTTGCCGATGGGGTTTCGGGCTTGGGTGGCGGCCGCGCGCCATATGGGCTTCGAGATGGACCCGCGCGAGCTGACAGAGCCCGAGGCCGCCGAGCTGCGCGCGATCACCGCTTGGTATAAGCAAAATCGCGCTTGGATGATGGCGGGGGTGATCCTGCCCTTGGACAGCGCCGATCCTGCGGTGGTGGCCGAGATGCAGCTTGCCGCCGACGGCAGCCGCTTTGTGGTCTTTGCAGGCCAAGCCGAGGCCTCGGAGCAGATCTTGCCACGCCCCTTGCGGCTGGCGGGGTTGGAGCCTGCCGCGCGCTATCAGCTGTGCTTGCGCAACCCGCAAGACCGCCCGCCGCAATCGCGCGGCCCGAATGCGCTGAAAACCGGGGCCTTGACCTTAAGCGGCGCGGCGCTGATGTCAGCTGGCATAACCCTGCCCGTGGCTTGGCCCGCGACGATGTGGGTCGTTGAAGCCATTCGTTTGTAAAGGAAAACCCCGATGCACGCCACCTATCCTGACCTGAACGGAAAATCGGTCTTCATCACCGGCGGCGGCTCTGGCATTGGCGCCAGCCTGACCGAAGGCCTGCTGCGCCAAGGGGCAAAGGTGGCGTTTTGCCAACGTTCGGATGCAAGCGCCTTTTGTGATGCGATGCAGGCAGCCACCGGCAATCGGCCGCTGTTTTTGCCCTGCGATATCACCGACATCACCGCCCTGCGCGGGGCGATTGCGCAGGCCGAGGCCGCGCATGGCCCGATTACGGTGCTGGTCAACAACGCCGCCAACGATCAGCGCCACGACAGTCTGGCGGTGGATGAGGCGTTTTGGGATTGGTCACAGGCGATCAACCTAAAAGCCTATTTCTTCGCCGCCCAAGCGGTGATCCCCTCGATGCAGGCGGCGGGTGGGGGCTCTATCATCAATTTCAGCTCGATCAGCTATATGATGGGCAATGCTGGCTATGTGGCCTATACGACAGCAAATTCCGGCATCAACGGCATGACCCGCACGCTTGCGCGCGAATTTGGCCCTGACCGCATTCGCGTCAATGCGCTGGCCCCGGGCTGGGTGCTGACGCAAAAGCAAAAGGATCTTTGGGTCACCCCCGAGGGCCTGCAAGCCCATTTGGACCGGCAATGCCTGAAAGACCCGCTTGCGCCCGAAGATATTGTGGGCGGCATGTTGTTTCTGGCCTCGGATGCCTCGAAAATGATGACGGGGCAGGCCTTGGTGATTGACGGCGGTGTGGTGGTGACGGGATGACACCAGACTGGATCGCAGTAGATTGGGGCACTTCGAACCTGCGGGTTTGGGCGATGCAGGGTGATCAGGTCTTGGCCCATAGCGCCTCGGATGAGGGGATGAGCAAGCTTGCTGCGCAAGACTTCGAGCCGGCATTGCTGCGGCTGATCGCGGGTTGGTTGGGGGCAGGGGTGATGCCAGTGATCGCTTGCGGCATGGTCGGTAGCCGTCAGGGCTGGCGCGAGGTGCCCTACCGTGCCGTTCCCTGTGCGCCGGTGCAGGCGGGCGCGCTGGCGGCAGTTGCCACGCTGGATCCAAGAATTTCGGTGCAGATCGTGGCGGGGCTGAAACAATCTGCGCCCGCCGATGTGATGCGCGGCGAAGAGACCCAGATCGCGGGTGCGCTTGCGGGACTTTCGGGCTTTGACGGGGTGTTTTGTCTGCCCGGTACCCATTCGAAATGGGTCGGTATCGCGCAGGGACAAGTGGCAGGTTTTCGCAGCTTTATCACTGGTGAGCTGTTTGCGCTTTTGGCCGAGCATTCGGTCTTGCGCCATGGTCTGAGCGGCGAAGGCTGGGACGATGCCGGTTTTGAACAGGGCGTCACCGAGGCTTTTGCCGCGCCTTTGGCAGGTACGGCGGCGCTTTTTGGTCTGCGGGCCGAGGGGCTGCTCACAGGTCTGGCTTCAGCTGCGGCGCGGGCAAGGCTGTCGGGGCTGCTGATCGGGGCTGAACTGGTCAGCGCGCGCGACTTTTGGGCCAACCGTCCGGTTGTGCTGATCGGGGCCAAAGCGCTGTCTGGCCTTTACGCCCAAGCGCTTGGCTTGCAAGGCATCGACTGCCAAAGTTTTGATGCCACCGCCTGCACGCTGGCCGGCCTATCCGCCGCGCGGTTGGGGTAGGGGGG